>CAYORB010000006.1:0-39581 GCA_964406295.1 uncultured Candidatus Peribacteria bacterium
AATTTGCTAGCCTTATCTGGTGTGCTATCTCAATACATGTACAATCTTCTCAATGGAGAAGAATCAGCCCATTTTCATTTTCTGATTTTATTGCTGAATTAAGTGACTACAGAGTTTATGCTAAAGATGATGAATTTGATAATCCAAGCATCTACGAGGATGCAATAAGTGGATTGAGAAGGCCTAATCAAGTGTATATCCCTCCCACAAAATTAACAAAACAATTTAGAAATCTGAATTATGAAGAGCATGTTAATAGTTATCCCCGATTTAGATACTAATTAAATTGAGCGCTTATCCCCTTCAGTATTATCTTTTAAAATCTTATGCAAAAAACACTTTATTAAACTTCCATTACCACCTTTATCATATTTATAAAGAAATTCATCACACCTACTACAGTAAATTTTGATCGTTTGTGTTCCCATACACTCCATCCTTTCAAACTTCAAAGAAAATTTCCAGGAAAAACCAATCGAATTCACTTATAAATATCCCTCCTGTCACCAACATCTAAAATCAAAAACTTAACACATTCACCCTTTCTATCACTAATTTCCAAAATTAAACGATAATCTCCAATTCTTAAACGATGAGTAGCAGGTTCAAGATGGTGCAATCTTTTAAGAACAGCAAAAACATCATCATGATTTTTTAAATTCTTCAATTTGTCCAAAATGCGTTTCCTAACTTTGCCAGACAAAGACAAAAACCGTTTTTCAGACTTCTTCGTAAAAACAAAGGTAACCATAAACTAGACTATTAAAGAACTCTCACCAGATTCAGAAGACTCACTATATCTTCCTTTAAGAACATCTTTATTCTTCATCATCTCATAATCTTCCATATAATCTTCCATATTTTTATCACAACCATCAAAATATGGAAGCATTACCATTTTACCTTTACCATGGCTCGTAACAATATAAGTCTCAACATCAATAGATTTAGTAATTTTACCAATTTTTTGTTGAACCTCTGATGTAGTTACAATTCTATTCATGAAAATATATTAAAGTATATATATAATATCATATATATACTTACACCACAACGAAGCATTATAAAATTCATTACAATAATTCTTGTTGAGAAAACCAAAATAATCTAATAAGATTCATTTACGTAAAAAATTAAATACGAATGGAAATTTTCAGCACAATATTTATCGCTATAGCACTCGCAATGGACGTGTTCACCGTATCTATAAGTGGAGGTACATTATTAAAGAAAATAAAACCCAAAGACGCATTAACAGTTGGTCTATATTTCGGGTTATTTCAAGCTGGAATGACATTTATAGGGTGGAAAGGAGGACAATTATTTAGAATCATAATAGAGCCATTTGATCACTGGGTAGCCTTTGGTTTATTACTTTTCATTGGAGGAAAAATGATACATAACTCACTCAAAGAAACAGAAGACATTAAATTTTCACTCAGCCATAAAATACTATTATTACTGGCTATAGCAACAAACATTGATGCTTTCGGAGTAGGATTAAGCTATGCATTTCTTAATAAATCACTACTATTTCCATTAATAATTATAGGAGTTACTGCATTTATATTTGCGATTGTAGGACTATATTTAGGAAAATTATTGAAAAAAATATTAAAAAACAAAGCCGAACTCATAGGTGGAATAATCCTGATTTTAATAGGGCTAAAAATCATATATGACCACGGAGTATTTAATTTTTAAAACACCTCCACACTATACTGACACAATACTATTGACTAAGGTCAAGTAAATGCTAACATAACACACAGTAAGCAAAATATAAGAAACATGATTAATTCTATCTTAAATAAAATGATGATGAGCACCCACGGATCTCGTGGTGAGCTCTTCTAAAACATAAGAAGAATTAAGACCTCACACTCCACGAAATCCACAAGAATCTCGTGGATTTTTTTTATAAATTATTTTTTTCACAATGAACAAATACAAGCAAAAACAAAGAATCGCAAAACTTGTCGATGTAAGCGCAGGAACAGTCATGCGATAAAAAATAAACTAAATAATTTTAATTAACTAAAACAATAACAATGAAAAATTTAACACATATTACAGATGTAGGATCACCTGATAACAACGGATCTGATTCGACTCATAGAATTAGGAAGCAATACCAAAGATTAGGTGTATTACCAAACATAATTACCGCTGGTCACTCCCCACTTCATGTTGCTTTTACAGGTTGCACCGACATACATCCCAAAGCTATATCGAATGCATTGGAAATACTGAAACTATTAGAAATAAATAAACCAAAAACTCCACCAACCGCTCTTAATTCTGCACCAAGAAATAGTAACAAATCTCAATACAATGGACAGGAAGATCATATATATAGGGTCAAACACGATGAAGATGAATCACTTCTAATATATGGACCAGAGGTTTTACAATGGGTTTTGGCTTTTCGTGGAAGAATAGGATTAACTGTTGAACGAATTCTTGAAATTCCAGGAGTGATTACAAATACATCAAACGGATCTCAATTTAGATCTGCTGAACATTTGCCAATAGTTCACTTCTTAGAAGCAATAAATCATTTAGATGAGAATTCAGAAAGACGAGATGTTGATCCAGATCAGATTGAAAATATAGCTCCTATTGAAAATGATATTATCATAATTCCACCTGATGAATACAACAATGGACGAATATTAACTAAAAGAGATAATTTCAGAGATATTTTAGAAAGAACCAATATTAAAATTGCTGAAATTTATGAGAATTTTTTAACCGTTAAACAATCACTAACAGAAGTAAATCCAGGTGAACTCTCTGTTTGGCCAAGTTCAAATCATCTACCAGGTGGAAATTTAGAAGTACTAAATATTGGCACCAGATGGAGCCCGGGACAAACAAGAACAACGGATAGAGACGTAATAGAATTATCAGAAAGGTTAAATCAGAAAATTGGAGCAAGGTACAAAGTTAGTTAAACCAAGCCGCTATTACACAATAATGGTCTGGTAAAAACTGACAAGCAATCACATCAATAATTAGTTTAATTTAATTTTTTCATGAACTTTTCTAATTTCCATTCTATTTAATACATCTATTAACGCTTTTCCAGCAGCTATTGTTGTATCTGTATCTGCTCCATGTCCAGACCATTCTTGACCATTGTCGTCTGTCCAAACTATATTTACCATACCTATTGCTTCACGTTCAGGGGTCATGGAATTCACTACAAAATTTGTCAATTTCCCTCGTAAATCACTTGCTTTTATTATGCAACTATAAAGTGCTGATATTGGGCCATCTCCCTTGGCTGATACTTTATTTTCTTTATCGTCTATTTTAACAATTGCACTTGCCTCAGCTTCTTCATCTTTTTTAGAAGAGATTTCTGCTTCCTTCAATTCAAATTTATTTTTAAAATCATAATCCATTGCTATTTGAATAATATCTTCATCATAAATATTTTTTTTCTTATCAGCTAGAACTTTAAATTTTTCAAATATCACTTTCATACGATCTTTATCCACATCTATTCCTAAAGATTGCAAACGATCATCAAGCGCATTACGTCCTGAATGTTTCCCTAAAACCAATTTATCCTTCTCTCGTCCCACAGATTCTGGAGTCATAATTTCGTAGGTCAATGGGTTTGCTAAAATTCCATGCTGATGAATCCCTGCTTCATGAGAAAAGGAATTTTTTCCTACAATAGCTTTATTGATTTGAACTTTTTGTCCAGTAATTTGTGATAATAACTTTGATGTTGAATATAGATGACTTGCATCAATATTTGTTTTTGCCTGATAAATATCTGGACGTGTTTTTATTGCCATTACAATCTCTTCCAACGCCGCATTCCCTGCACGCTCCCCAATTCCATTCATAGTACATTCAATCTGCCCCGCCCCATTCAATACACCCGCCAAGCTATTTGCTGCTGCCAAACCTAAGTCATTATGACAATGCGTCGCCCAAATCACACTCGAAGCCCCTTTAACATTTTCAATCAAAAATCGCATCAAATTCCCAAATTCTTCAGGCGTACTATAACCAACTGTATCCGGAATATTTATAGTATCCACCCCCGCCTTAATCACCTCATCCAAAATCTCCACCAAAAACTCCCTATCCGATCGTGTCGCATCTTCCGGCGAAAAATCCACCCTATCTGTAAATGATTTTGCCATTTTCACACCCTTTATAGCTTTTTTAATTGCCTCTTTTCGACTTATTTTCAATTTATGTTCTAAATGAATATCCGATGTGGCTATAAAGACATGAATCCTAGGTTTTGCTGATCCCTCAAGAGCTTCAATAGTTTTTTGTATATCGCCTTCATGACATCGCGCCAAACCACAAACTTCTGTATTTGAACACAAAGTAGCTATTTGTTTCACTGCTTTAAAATCTTCTGGAGATGCAGCTGCAAATCCAGCTTCAATAACATCCACACCTAATCGTTCAAGTTGTTTTGCAAGGATTAATTTTTCTTTCAAATTCATTGAAAATCCTGGAGATTGTTCTCCATCTCGTAAAGTTGTATCAAAAATTTTAATTTTTCTAGACATATTAATAAATTTAGTAAGTAATTTCGCTAATCCATTCTTTAGATCGAGAATGTTTCATCATAAGTAATTCATCATAGTTTTTGCGTAATAGTTTACAAATTTCCCCTGCACTACCATCACCAATTTTTCTATCATCCACACTATCAGCAAATACTATTTGAGCACCTGACCCTGTTAATAAAACTTCATCGGCTGTATAAACCATTGAACGATCTATATTTTCAAATCGCACAGTCACTCCCTCATCTTTTAAAAACTCTAAAACTGAGCGCAAGGTAATCCCCTCTAGCATGGCAGAACCAAGCGGTGGAACGAAAACTTCGCCCCGCCGTACTATCAATAAATTTGCAGCCGAACCCTCAACAATATGGAAATTATTATCCATAACCAAAGCCTCATCAAAACCCAAACGATTAGCCTCTGTTCTAGCACTTGAAGCATGTAAATATGCACCAGAAGCCTTTGCTTTAGTTGAGATAGATCCGTCTGAAAATTTCTTGAAAGTGGAAATCATCAAACGAAGTCCTCGCGATGTATCCAGATAATCACCTAGTGAAATCATATATATACCAAGCTTATAAGTAAGTTTATCAAAACACGGTGTTAGCACTTCATCATCGCTATATATAATTGGTCTTATATAAAATCCACCTTCAGGTTTATTAGCTTTTACTAGATCAAAAATTGTTTTTTTGAAATCTTCAAAATCAATTTGAAAATCCATTCCAAAAATTTTCGTTGCATCCAATAACCTTTGATGATGGTCTTCTATCCGGAAAAGTTTAGCTTTCCCCTTTTCTATAAAATACCCCCTCATTCCACCAAAAACTCCAGTTCCATACTGTATAACATGCGAAGCTAAACTTATCTTCGCTTCATTACTTGGCCGAATTTTTCCTTCAAAAAAAGCAAAATCTAACATATTTAATTGATTATAAATTTAATAATTGCATCCCCCATTATTTGAGTTGATACTGATGGATGTTTACCAGAAATATCTTTTGTAAAACATCCGTCTGCTAGTGTTTGTTTTACTGCATTCACTATACAGTCATATTCTTTGTTCATTTCAAAAGAATGTTTTAACATCATGGCTGCTGACAAAATTTGAGCAATTGGATTAGCAATATTTTTACCAGCAATATCTTGCGCACTTCCACCTGACGGTTCATACATTCCAAAACCATCAGAATTCAAAGATGCTGACGGCAACATCCCCAATGACCCAGAAAATACAGAAATTTCATCTGAAATAATATCTCCAAACATATTTGAACAAAGTATCACATCAAAACTTCCCGGCCGTTTTAAAACTTGCATTGCCATATTATCTACCAGCACATGTTCTAATTCACATTCCGGATATTCCTGAGCTACCTTTTCAACTACTTCCCTCCACAATTTCGAACAATCTAAAATATTTGCCTTATCCACCGAACTCACTTTCTTTTTTCGCTTCATAGCTGCTTTAAATGCCACATGCGCAATTTTTTCAATTGATTCTTCATCGTAGACCATTGTGTCATATGCAGTTTTCTTGCCATTTTTTTCTTCTGTTTTATGTTCCCCAAAATATATTCCTCCATTGAGTTCACGTATACATAATATATCAACACCATCTTTTAAAATTTCATCTTTTAAAATACATCTGTGCCATAAATTTTCGTATAACTGCACTGGCCTTAGATTTATATTAAAATCAAATCTTTTTCTCAAAGCCAAAATAGATAAAACTTCACAATTTTTCCATTTCACATCCGTCATCTTATCTACAGGACCACCTACAGATCCAAACAAAATTGCATCTGCTTTTTTACATTTTTCTTCTGTTTCTTTCGGAAAATGGTTTCGAAAAATATCAAATGCAGCCCCTCCAACAAGTGCATGCTCATATATAAATTTATGATCAAATTTCTCTGCTATTGCATCAAGAACTTTTATAGCTTCATTCATAACCTCCGGACCAATTCCATCTCCAGCCAAAACAGCAATATTTTTTTTCATTTTTATATGTTAAAGAATAATTTTTCTTTGCGTTGTTTATCAAAGTTTTTAATATTTTCAATTTTACTTAATAAATAATCCAAATCATTCATATTCTTGAGAATACAATGTTTTCTATACGCATCAATCTCAAACTTTATTGTTTTTCCATTTGAAAAAACAACTTTCTGTTTTTCTAAATCAATTTCCAATTCTGATTCATTTTCAAAAATTGCTTCCACAATTTTTTGTGAAAATTCTATTAATATAATTCCGTTTTTAAGTGCATTTGTTTTAAATATATCTGCAAATGATGGAGCAATTATGGCTTTTATGCCATAGTCTTTTAAAGCCCAAGCCGCATGTTCTCTTGATGACCCACAACCAAAATTATCCTCAACCAATAAAATTTCTGCCCCCTCAAATTCCGATAAATTCATTGGGAAATTTTCATCTTTATCCCTTAGACGTTGAAATAAGAATTGCCCTAATCCCTTTGTTGTTACTCCCTTCAAATAATCAGCTGGAATAATCAAATCTGTATCTATGTCTTTGATTCTAATTGCTAAGATTTTTGATTTTATGCTCATATTTATAATTTACGAATATCTACAATTTTTCCTGAGATAGCTGCTGCTGCGGCCATTGCTGGACTCATTAAATGTGTAATTGATCCTGTCCCCTGCCTACCTACGAAATTTCTATTGCTAGTGCTAGCACAGCGTTTTCCTGCAGGAACTTTATCCTCATTCATTGCAAGACACATACTGCACCCTGGATTTCTAAGTTCCACACCTGCTTTTCTAAATATTTCATCTAGACCTTCTGAGATGGCTTGTGCTTGCACTTTTTCTGAACCTGGAACGATATATACTGTCACATTATCTGCAATTTTCTGACCTCTTAAAACTTCTGCTGCCGCTCGCAAATCTGAAATCCGCCCATTTGTACATGAACCTATAAAAACATAATCAATATTCAAATTTTCCAAACTTTGCCCAATGGAAAGACCCGTATATTTCAAAGCTTTTTGACCTGCTATACCATCATCCCAAATTTTTTCATCAATCCCACAAACCTGTCCAGGATTGGTCCCCCACGTCACCATCGGAGATATTTCGTTCAAATTTATACCTATTTCTTTGTCGTAAGTACAACCCTCATCACTTTTTAAACTTTGCCAGTATTCAACTGCTTGATCAAAATTTCCCACAAATTCTCGCAAATATTCGAACGTAATTTCATCTGGTCCAAAAAGTCCAGCCCGCGCTCCACATTCAATACTCATATTACAAATCGTCATTCTTTCTTCCATTGAAAGCCTTGAAACTATATCTCCACAATATTCTATTATATGACCTGTTGCTCCCCCTATTCCAATTTTTTCAATTAACTTTAGAATCATATCTTTTGCAAACACAGAAGATCCTAATTCACCTTTAAATTCCACTTTCATCGTAAATGGTCGTTCACGAAGCAAACACCCTGTAGCCATCACCTGTGCAACTTCTGTTGTACCAATTCCAAAAGCAATAGCTCCAAAAGCACCATGTGTAGCAGTATGACTATCTCCACAAACAATTGTCATACCAGGTTGAGTCAAACCATTTTCCGGCCCAACTACATGTACAATTCCTTGTTTACCGCTCTCCATATCCCACAATTCTACTCCAAATTCTTCACAATTTTTCCTCAAAGTATCGATCTGTTTTCGTGAAGCCGGATCAGTAATTATTCTTCTGTTAGTTCCAGTCGAGATATTATGGTCTATAGTCGCAATCATTCTATCACGAGCATGAACCATATTTTTTTTCTCCCTTAGAGTATTAAAAGCCTGCGGACTTGTCACCTCATGTATAAGTTGTAAATCAATTGCAAATATATCAGGATAACCTTTCTCAGAAAAAGTTATATGTTCATCCCAAATTTTTTCAATAATATTTTTTGACATAAATTCATTTAAAAAAACACCATGTCCGTTTCGGGTCATAGTGCGAAATAAAAACAAAGAGCACTAAAACCTACACACCTAGCAGGAGTAGTAGATTTTTTACACTTTCTGTGAAAATTGATTTTTTCATTAAGCAGAGAATATGTGAAAATTTTAAAAAGTTCAAGTGTTTTATGAAAACCACAAAATCAATCCTATTAAATTCCTAATTTATCATAAATCAACGAATGTATTCGCAGCGTTTCAGGATCACAATCCTCAAATCCTTCTGGAAGTAAATCAGAACCTTCACATTCATTATACACATAGGCTAAATGCTCAGCATAATTTGTAGGCTTGTTTTGAAATTGCCTATAACCAACATCCTCCTCAGTAAAAATCACAACTTTTTTAGAATCAATTTCTTTCAACAAAACAATTTCAGTTTCTCCAGTATTCTCATTTTCTTCCAACCTAATCACACCTTCTTTAACCAAACGTTCCAATTCAACCACACTCCATCCTCTGAGATCAGAGAAGTCACTATGTTCGCCATTTTCATTTAAACAGCTAGCAATAGCTGTACGAACATCACTTTGAGCTTTTAATACATCAACAGAAGAGACACCATTATTACCTTCATTATCTACAGACTGAACACTGGAAAGATAACGGAAAGCAGCAGCACCATCAGCAAATGCAAAAACAAGAAGTGCCCTTGTTCGTATATCAAGATTTATCTGAGAACCAGACTTTTCTTCTCTAAATTCACTTTGAATTTTAGCAGCATAAGTCATTTCAGAACTACGCTTATGACCCTTTATGAAAAGTTCAGAAGTTTCTGAAATCCTAGCCCTATTACCTTCAATCACAGCTAAAACTCCATCTGCTTCAAAAATAGAATCACAACCTTCTTCAGGAACTTCAGAAAATCTAAATGGTAAGCGATAATTAGCTGCCAAATCCACAGGTATACGCAATTTCGCAGGATTGATAGGACGAAGAGCCATAAAAGCCTTGAAAAGATCTAAAGGATTTAATTCAAAATTTTCCTCCAAAATTTCGCCAAATAATGCTTTATAATTCTCATTTGGATTCCCCTCATATCTATTTTTACATTTCGCAACAAAAGTAGTATCTAACTCACTCCCCTCAATCATATCTGCAAAAACCTGTGCCGCAAATCCACCTTCATTAAGCAATTCATTAAAACACTCAACCTCCGTCTCTAAATCAACTGACTCAATCATTCTTCCATCACGCATTATCTCAAAAATCTTTTCAAGCTCTTCTTTCTCTCTTACTGGCACATGAACTTCACCATATCTGCCTTTTACACAACGAGACCCATTTCTGTTAGCCCAAGCCTCACCAGGTAAGTGTGGATCTGGAAACCCATCAAAACGCAGAGCATCTTTAACATCAATAAACACACCTCGTGCAAGAAGAGAATCAGGATCTCCAAAAACCTCTTCATGAACAGCAGCACGACGTTCAGGATAAGCAGGTGCAACAACATTCCCAACATGTCCAACAACTTCAGAATTAGAGTTAGAATCAGATTGAGAAGAACCAGAAAAAACCATAAAAGGAAAACCAGCTTCAGTAGTAAAATCAATAGCTTCACGTAATTTTTCATTCCATCCTCCATCACCACCATTAACATTAGATGTAGCCCTTGTACTATCAATATCATAATCTCTAGAAACAGCCATTGAAAGAGACTCAACTATCAAATGTGAGAGTGAAAGATGAAATTTATCCTTATCAGCCTCCATACTTTCCGTAGAAATTCCAACAATATGCACATCGTGAGATGGCGGAACAACAAATGCATTAAGAAATTCATTAGAACCATCCTCCATTTTAACAGACACTCTGCAAAGATATGCATCACTAACATTTTCACCAAAATAGCTAGTATTTATACCAAGCTCAGCCAGAATTGATTCAGTTCTACTAATATTATAAAAAAGAATTTGATCAACATAATGAGCCATTGGATGTCCTTCAGGCGGATTAACTGCAACTCCATTATCTGGAGCCAAAGTTTTGCAATTCACAAAACTAGATTTCAGATTTACCAACTGAGGGTACAAATCTTTTGACCAATCACCAGAAATTTCAAAACCATCACTACTTTGAACCATCTCAGAAAATCGATTATAACGATCAGCATTTTCTTTTATAAATGCAGCGGCTTTATCTAATTCAAGATTATCTGAATCAGATTCAGACTCAGCAGCATCAGAGAAACCTTCTGACTCTATCTCCATATCTGAAACTGATGGAACATATTCTTTAAGTCCAAGTAAAATTAAAATTGTATTCAAATCTGCACCATCCATTTCACCTACAAATTTTTCACAAAAAAGACGTAATATTTCTACTTCAAAAACATTTTTCAATTCAGCATGATTTTTAAATGCATCAGGGCATATTACACCACCATCATTAGCTAAATAAAAACCAGGATACCTCGCTTCACCTGCAATCAATTCAACATCAAAATTAGCAGTTGGCGAAAATTGAATAGCAGTAACTCCAAAAAAAGAAGTCAAAACAGAACCACTTTCACAATTAACTATAAAACTTTCAGTAACAGACAATTCAAAATCACTAGGATTTTTCATAATGGTATTAGCTCCAGAACGAAGATTAGCTAAAAGTGAAACAAGTGAATTTATAGCTCTCTCTTTAAAATCATCAGGTAAATCCTCGGAAAGCCTAGCCTTAATAAGTTGAGAGTAATCCACATCAAAATTTTCTTCTCCATTATTTTCACCACCTGCATTCATCTCTTCATAATAAGCCTTCCTTTGTTCACGAGTCAAAACTGGTTTTCTAACTATAGAACTTCCTATAGAAGAATTAATTCTAGAAATATCTTCACCTTCTGAAAGTTTACGATTTTTCTTACTAATATAGGCATCAATTCTTCCAATCACAGGAGTAATTTTATCAGAAGCATATCCAGCCAAAACCAATATTCTAGTAAGAGCTATTCTTATAGCATCATAATTTGACTCTAAATCCTCACGATTACAAATATTTTTCACAATAGGATCAAAATACATACCAGAACTCAATAAACAAAGTTCAAATTTATAAGCTATGGTTTCATCCAATATATCTCTACTAGAAACACTATTTACTAACAAATTTCGAATTCTATTCCCTCTAATAGAGACTATGAATTTAGAAATCATATTACAAATACAAGAATTATCCTCACTCCAAAATTTATCGATAATTGCAAACCAATCACCAAATGATAAAATTCGATCATAAATAACTCTATCGAAACTACCTTGTTTAGGAACATAATTTTTCCAATGAAGAATTTGATTATAAATATTATCCGGAGTTAAAATAAATTTATCTCTGGCATCAACTAAAACCTTTTTGAAATCTGACTTAAGTTTTTCACCAAATTTATTAACACTAGATAAATACACGTCAACAATCATAAACGCCTCTGGCAAACAAACCTTTTCAAGACAACGTTTAAAACCAGTAATACAACGACCCTTCTGAGAAGAAGTAGTAGAAGCTGTTTTCATAAAAAAATCTAACGCTGGCACTATAAAACTTGGATCTAATTCAAAATTTAAATTTTCCGCTTCACTAAAAGTAGTTATATTACCATTAATATAGAAAGAATTTCTATTCAATTCATGAGCATTCTCTAATTCTGATTCTTCAATCATTTTATTGTAAGACTTGTTTTTATAAATATTATTATATACATCAACCAAAGAAACATCAGTTCCAGTTTTTTCTTTAATTAACACATCAAGATTAACAAGAATAGCACTCATAGAAGACTTTTCTTTTGTCAATCTTCCTAAATTCCCCACTATACCTGTCTGCTGATAATGAACAGAACGCCACAAAGCCTCTATAATCATAGAAGAATATGAATCTGGCTCCTTAAGTTGCAAAGCCAAGCACCACGTAACACAATTTTGCAAATCATTAGAATTGAGTTCAGATCCACGAATAGATGTTTCAATTTCAATCAATAAATACCCTGAAGTATGAACAGAAGCAAAAATATAAGCACGAAAACACTCAGAAGACATTTTTTCATAAACAAATTGAATTAATAAATGAGCTGCTTCTCTTATTTCTAAACTAGTATTATTAATCGATTCATTAATCAAATTAAAAGCATCAACTTCTAAAAATGAATTAACTGGAAATTTCAATTTACGAAATTCCTTAGCATCAATCTCCCCACTTTTAAGTCTCTTTAAAAATTCAACAAAAACAGGTAAAGCTTCTTCAAGGGTTTTTGGAGATGTATTTAATACTAGATTTTCTGCTTGCGGACTCAAACTTTCCTCACCAAAATTAACTTTTTTGCCGTCAAGCTGTGGTTCCATACTCACAATTAGAATATTTACAATATACAAGAAACCTTTATAGAACATAGGTCGCACACCTGTCAAGTCCCAGGTCATCCTTTACTCTTTTTCCACAACTATATTGCTCAAAAACTAATTCTAAATCTTTACTTTCTAACATAAATAAATCCAATAGATAAATATAAATTTTTACTGTAATTTTAAAGGTATGAAAAACAAAATACGTCCAATCATAGTTTTGATAGGCATAATCATAATCGCAACTTTCTTATATTATTCTTTTTTCAATTTTGAATTTAGTACACAGGATATTTTTGAAATGATGATTTTCCCTTTAATAATACAACCATTAATTATTATTTTATTTTTTGAAGTTTGGAGACAAGCATCACTTTTAAGAGATGAAGATAAGAAAAAAATTCAACTTTCAGAAAAAGAACTTATTGAAAAATACAATTTAGAAAAAATCTTAAAATATAAAAATTTTTCATCATCTTCAGTACCAATTTTTATCCCAAAAAAGAAATTAAATATCAAAGATATTAATTGCGAAATAAAAAATGAATTTTATCAAGTTCCATCAATTCTTTACGATAGAATTGATTCTTTAATACAAGTGCATCAAAAATCAAGATTGTTCAATAACACAACACTTCGCTTAAACAATATTAGTAAAAATAAAAAACTAAGCCTAAAGTTCACATATAGTGACTACCTAGCACATGCCATAACTAATCTTGTCGCAGATGTTTCAGTAACAGACACTTTATCAGTAAGAGATTTGCTCGAACCAGGACCAAAACTACAAACATTAGACATCGCTCGCCCATCAAATCATCTTGGTATTAGCTGTTTAGTTATCACAAAAGACAAAAAAATCATCATTCCAAAACGAGGAAAATCAGTTAGTTATCAAAAACAAAAATACTCTCCAAGTATTAGCGGAGCATTAACTATAAATGGTTCATTGGATAAAACAAAAAAGCCGAATTTAAAATCTATGCTTTTATCTGAAGCTGCTGAAGAATTATCACCAAAATTAAAGTTAAGAAATATAGAACTCCTAGGAATAGTTCGAGAACTTGCACGTCTGGGCAAACCTGAAATCTTTTTCATTGCTAAATGTTCACATACTGAGTCTGAAATTAAATCAATGATAAACAAAAATCCAAAATTCAAAGACGAAAATAATTCAGTAGAATTTATAGATTTAAAAAACATAGAAAACTTTATTACAAAAAAAGAAAAACAACTCAGCACTCCATTCAAAAATGCAATTTTACTTTATTTAAATTTAAAATCTTTATAAAATGAAAAAATACGTTTTCACAATTCTTGTTGTAATTTTAATATCCACAACACCCCTAACAACAGCAACAGCAGTAAATTCAAGAAATTCATTTGTACATACTGATGGGAATCAGTTGATAGTAAATGGTGAAAAGATCAAACTCCGTGGTATAAATTTCAGCAATTATCACTGGTATCACACAGGTGAGGAAATAATTACCTCAAACCATCATTCAGAAAAAGACTATAAAAAAGTCAAAGAAATGGGAATGAACGTAATTCGATTTCAACTGAATTATAAGATATTTGAAGATGACAACAATCCTTGGGTATACAAAAAAGAAGCTTTTAAATGGCTTGATAAAAACATATTGTGGGCAAAAGAGAATGACATCTATCTAATCTTGGATATGCATGTACCTCCTGGAGGGCAGCAATCTGGCCTTCCTGAAGGAGTTGCTCTTTGGGAAGATGTTCAAAATCAGTATCGTCTTGCAGAAATCTGGCACGCAATTGCAGAACGTTATCATGATGAACCTACAATTGCAGGTTTTAGCCTGCTAAACGAACCTGTTCCAGTATCACATATAGATGAATGGAGCGCTCTTGCAGAACACATCACCACAAGAATAAGAGAAGTTGACCAAAATCATATGATAGTTTTCGAATGGCCATTGGGACTTTATGAACAATTCGAAACATATAACGATAGAGATTTAGTACAATCACTTATTTCAGATGACAACGTTTTATACGACATGCATTTTTATCATCCCTTCGAATTCACACACCAAAACGCATTCTGGCTTGGAACTGGTGACGGAGGAAACTACCCTGAAGAAACCACAATATTCCCAGATGATTTAACATGGTCAGATGCAACATTCCATAACCCTGGAGTTCCAGAAGGATATTCAAGGTGGAAATATTACAAAGGAGAGTTAACACAAAATATAAATGAAGATCATATAATTGCAGTTCCATCACTTGTGTCTGGAAGCAATCAAGGATCGGTGTTTTTTCAAAACATTTTAATAAAAGAATACGACGAAGAAAAAAAACTCATACAAAAAATCCCAGTATCATTCGAATCTCCAGAAACATGGGGTAAATGGAATGCTCAAGGAAACGCAAAATTCAAAACCATACAAGAAAATATACTATCCATACAAAACGCACCATCACAATCAATATGGTATGACATAAATCAATATATTGAAGTAAAAAAAGATCATTACTACAGTATAAGTGGATGGATGAAAGGAGAAAACATTGAAGAATACGGATACGGTCAAATACGTCTCGATTTCTATCAAAGTCCTAGTCACACTGGCATAAGCAGGAGAGATAAAAAAGATATAGAAAACACACTACTGTACTGGATAGAATTTGCAAAAAACAACAATGTACCACTCCTTATAGGAGAATTTGGAACACATAATTCAACATTCGAGAACAACAAAGGTGGTCTCACATGGGTGAAAGATGTTACAAATTTATTTGAAAAATATGATCTTCATTATACATATCATGATTATCATAGTTATGATGCCATGGGTCTATATTCAAACGCAATTGGACTCCCAAATGAAAATTCAGCAAATAATACATTAATCAATTTCTTCACAAAATTATTAAACTAATATAATTAAAATAGCATTAACCCCATTTCTATGAAAAAAATAATACTTCCAGGACTTCTAGTTGGAATCGCAATGCTCGCAGTTGGATTTTTGTTTAATTTTGGATTCAATGAACTATTTCCAGAATTAGCAGAAATGTATGAAAACGGAGCAATGTTCAGACCATGGGAAGATCCATTAATGATGCTGTTTTTCTTACATCCATTTATTTTGGGACTGGCTTTTGCCTGGGTTTGGAATAAAACAAAAACACTTTTCCATGCACCATGTATAGGCAGAAGAGCATTTAAATTTGCAACAGTTATGTTTTTCCTAAACATTCTTCCAGGTATGTGGATCACTTTTAGTAGTTTCCAAATCTCATTATTGCTAGTTGGTTCTTGGACTATCAGCTCCTGCGTACAATATTTTGCAGCAGGATTAGTGCTTGTAAAAACAAATGAATAATTTCAGATAGTTTCTCTCAAAGCATCAATAGGGCTCAATCGTGCAGCCCTATTTGCTGGCGCATAACCAAATATAATTCCAATTCCAACAGGAACTAAAAAAGCAAAAAACACAGTTGAAAAAGTTAAAACAAACTGCCAATTAAATCCAGCAAATCTAGCAGCAAAACTCATAAGCCAAGCTAAACCGACACCAATCATAACTCCGAAAACACCTCCAACAAAAGTAATAATCACAGCCTCTCCCATAAACTGCAATCGTATATCAGAAGGTCTTGCACCAATAGCTTTTTTCAAACCAATTTCATTAGTTCTTTCAGTAACAGATGTATACATAACATTCATAATTCCCACACCACCTACAATCAAAGAAATCATTGCAATCATTAAAAGTAAAATTTCTATCGTATTTGTTACAACACTAATTATATCCATTGATTCATCCATAGTTCTCACCACAAAATCATCCTTTATAGCATTGGTTATATTGTGATTTATTCTCATCTGACGATTAATTGCCTCAACTGTAAAATCCATTTTTGACGCATCTTTCATTTTCAATCCCATTGCAAGAATATAATCAACGCCAATAATTTTTTTCATCACAGTCTGAACTGGAATATAAATTATTTCATCAATATCCATAAAAGCCACACTCCCCGCCTCTTTCGCCAATCCAATAACTCTAAAATTCATGCCTTTTATTTTAATATTCTCCCCAATTGCTTTTCTATTTCCAAATAATTTCTCTCTAATCTTACTTCCCAAAACAACAACCTGTTCTAAAGCCCTATCTTCATCATCTGTAAAAAACCTGCCTTCTTCAATTTCAAGACCAAAACCACCTACACCTACATGATAATCTTCAGCAACAGCAAAAATCATCCCAATCTTCTCATTTCCTTTATAAACAAGTTTCTCCTGCGTAATAGTCATTCCATAACCAGCTTCTATATTTGGTAATTTTTTAACATCCTCAACATCTTTAAGCTTCATAGTGGTAATTTGAACACCCGCTCCAATTGATTGTGCAGTTTGCAAATTTTGCTCCATGCGCGTCCCCTCAGATGGAACCAAAATTTCCACCCATAAAGTATCAGAAGTTATAATCGATAACTCTTCCATAATAAAAGCTTTAACACCACTACCAACAGTCATAACAATAATAAGAATTGCAGTACCGATAACAATACCCAATGTAGTTAATATTGATCTCACTTTGTTGAGCCCTAAAGATTTAAGCGATAATTTAAATATTCCCTTAATCATATTATTCGTATCTTAATGCATCTATAGGATTTAAACGGCTAGCTTTTTTGGCTGGATACACACCAAAAGTCAACCCAATCAAAATCGAAATTCCTATTGCTAATAATGCAACAGTAGGTGGAAATGAAAACTCCCAAGCAAACCCAGATCTTTGAGCTAAAACATAAACTACAATCGTTATAATCAATCCCATAATAATCCCCAAAATACCACCCACAACTGTCAAAATTATAGATTCCAAAATAAATTGATTTCTTATATCAACCGGCCTAGCACCTATGGCTTTACGTAAACCAATTTCACGAGTACGTTCTGTAACTGTCATCAACATAATATTCGTAATCCCTATCCCACCAACAACTAAACTCACTGCCGCAATCAGAGCCAAAAAAGCTTTAATTCCATCAGTAATTGCAGTAAAAGATTCCAACGCCGAACTCAATGGACGAACAGTAAAATCATCATTATCAGGATCATCAATTTCATGTCTATACCGTAAAAGCCTCTCTATCTCCTCAGTAGCAACAGCAACATTATCTTCACTATCAATCTGTATACGAATTTTATTTAAATGATTATAACCAAGTAATTTTTTTTGAGCAGTTTGCAAAGGGACAAGAACAACCTTATCAGGATTCTCAAATAAGCTGGATCCTTTTCTTTCAAGAACACCAATTATACGAAAAATTTCACCTTTAATTTTAATCTTTTCACCAATCGGATCTGAAAAAGGAAATAATAAAGACTTCATATCTCCACCAAGAACTGCAACATTTGCAAGCCCTCTATCTTCACTAGCAGTAAAAAATCTACCTGAAATAACTTTATGATTTTCTACATTTTGATACTCATAATTAACACCGGAAAAATTACCTGAAGTTGATCTATTTGCATGTGAGATATCACCATTTCCATTAACTGACTCACCAACATATTTAACATGAGGTAAAGACCTTAACGCTACAGCATCATCATTAGTAAGTGTAGTAACAACAATTCCATAAGCACTCGCTGGAGCTCCTCTATCATCACTGGCACCTGGCAAAACACCAACAACATTTGTACCAATCCTTTCAATGGCACCTGTTATTAAACTTTGAGCACCATTCCCCAAAGCAACAATTGAAATAACTGACATTACTCCAATAATAATACCAAGCATAGTTAAAAGAGATCTCCCACGATTTCTAATCAAAGCTTTCAACGCCAATTTGGAAATAATCCTTACATTCTTCATTTGCGTTTACGATTAATTCTATCACCAATAATTTTTCCATCCTCTAAACTAATTATTCTATCAGCATAATCAGCAACATTTCTATCATGAGTGATAATAACTATAGTGCGCCCATCATTATTTAATTTTTTTAAAATCTCCATAATTCCATGCGCCGATTTCGTATCCACATTACCTGTAGGCTCATCCGCCAAAATGATATTTGGGTCATTAGCAAGCGCTCTAGCTATTGCAACTCTTTGCTGTTGTCCGCCAGAAAGTTCATTAGGTTTGTGATTAATACGATCAGCTAATCCAACAAGTTTAAGATTTTTAATAGCAATTTCGTTCTGTTCTTTTTCCGTTTTATTTGCATAAATTAAAGGAAGCATCACATTGTCTTTTGCAGACATTCTCGGAAGCAAATAGAAAGATTGAAAAACAAATCCAATACTTTCATTTCTAATACCTGCAAGAGTGTCTTCTTGAATTGTTTTCATTTCTTTACCTTCAAATTTATAAACTCCACTATTTACAACATCCAAAAAACCAATCACATGCATAAGTGTAGATTTACCAGAACCAGAGGGACCTTTAATTGCAACAAATTCACCTTTATTAATTTTCAAAGAAACATTATTTAAAGCTTTAAGCTTCACCTTACCAGGACAATATATTTTTGAAATTTTTTTAAGTTCAATTAAACTCATTACTTGTTATTTTCATATATAAGAATTTTTTCACCTTCATTTAATCCATCTAAAATTTCGATCATTTCATCTCCTTCCAATCCTGTTTTAAGAACTCTTTTTATCTTCTCGCCCTCCTCTATAACAAAAACAAAAACTTCTTTATCCTCATAATTCAAAGCTTGTGGAGAAATGGCTATAGCTGAATCCACTGAAGCCGTCATAATTTCAAAATTAGCTGTCATACCAGATTTAATATTTTCACCATCAGGATCAAAATCAACTTTTGCTTCATAGTAAACAACTCCTTGTACAATAGTTTCTGCTGGATCAATACTTACAACTTTTCCTGTAAATAATTTATCACTTGGAAAAGCATCGAAAGTAATATCTACCAAATTACCAACCTTAACTTTTGAAATATCAGTCTCAGAAATATTTGTAGTAATTCGTAATTCATCAGTCATAATTGTAACAGCATCCTCAATCACATCAGATACATTTTCCCCCACATCAAGATTAACTTTTGTAACAATTCCACCAGCTGGAGATTTCAAAATTGAATCATTTAACTCATCTAAAGTATGTTCATAATCAGCCTGATCACGAGCAATACGAGCAATCAAAGACGCTACATCCACAGATCTTGGAGCAGCAATTAATTCATTATATTCAGCTAATTCCTTTTGCAACTTAACCTCAAAAATAGTTATATCCATCTCAAGATCACTTATTTCAATTTCATGTTCAATCTTCAATTCTTCCAAAGCACTCTTTGTTATTTTTAAATCATTCTCAGCATTTTCAAATTGAGCAAGAGCAATATCAAAACCTGAAGTAGAAGATAAATCCGTAGAAGTTAAACCAAGTTTAGCATTAACAATCTCTTGTTTTACGCCTTTAATTGCTTTTATTGAAGTTGATAACAAACCTTGTTTTGTAGAATAAGTTGTAGCCAAAGTATTTAAATCAGCTTGAGTTACAGACCCATAAGTATCAGCTTCTTCAACAATTTTATATAAAATATCAATTGCTTCTTTTGCTTCGAGTAAAGAATCCTCCATTAAATCCAAAACTTTTTCAATCTTATTATTTTCATCATCCCAGCTAAGCTTAATAGAAGAATATGCATCACTAGCATCATCATAAAAATTTCCAGAGTATACATATGAATTCTGAAGATCCACTTTTTCTTGTAAAGAAGCAGTGTCCTTCAAAATTTCAGAATAATCAGCCTCATCCATAGGTGAATCTATCCCCAAAAAATCATCAATCAGAAAAAGTACTTCCTGAACCATATCTAATGCATCTATAATATCAGCTTTAGAATCATCATAAGCATCTTCAAGAGCCTGATTAGAAATATCAACATCAGTTTCACCAGAAGATTCAGTATTATCACGATTTTTTCTTGCCTTATCTAAATCAATTTGAGCATTATCAACTTCAAGTTCAGCAGTTTTTATCTCTTCCTTATTTACTAATTTAGCATTTTTCAATTTACGTTTTGCATTCTCAAGATTAACTTCAGCCTCCTTAATTTTAGTTTTAAAAATCTCTACTTCCTGTGATTTTGGACCAGCATATTCCAAATTAAGTTCAGCTCTAGCAATACCCAAATTTGCCTTGGCACGATTAGCATTGATTTCCAACTTATCATTATCCAATTCAATCAAATAATCATTCTCTTCCACACGATCTCCCTCTTTAACATAAACAGATTCCACAGTTCCAAGCTGTTTAAATTTTAAATTAACCACAACATCAGATTCAACCGTACCTGTAACATAAACAATCTGATTCACATCTGATTTCACAACCTCATCAGTATAAAATCTAATTTCTTCATCACCTCTCAACCACCAGTTAAAACCAAAAACCACAATCAATATAATAAAAATCCATTTTTTATGTTTAGTAGGCCACATTATGATTTTTCTTCCAATTCTTCGCAGAAGAGATATTTTCTTTTGTTTTTTTGCCATTTTTATTTTATTTTTTCGCATTATTATACCAAAAAACAGAGTTTTCTTCAACAGTAGAGATATAGACAAAGTACAGAAATATGGGTTTAAAATATTATAATTTCCCTTTACCAAAACTAAAATATAACTAAAATAGAATCCAAAGAATTATTCAGCATATAAAAATCATCAATAACATGAAAAAAACATACGGAAAAATAATTAAAAATCTAGTAATAGATGAGAAACCAGCCCCTTATCCAGTTGTAAATGAAAGAGGAATAAGAGCAGCTGCAGGAATAATGTTTGCCATTGGAATTTCAACATTATTTACAGTAGTTTACACAAAAAATTATCAACTTATGAATATAGTAGTTTCTATATTCTGGTTAGATTTCTTTTTTAAAACAGTATTTCAACCCAAATATAGTATTTTTGGATTTTTAGGAGAGTTATTTGTTAAAAAGCAAAAACCTGAATACGTGGGTGCCATTCAAAAAAGATTCGCCTGGGGATTGGGTTTAATAATGGCAACAATTATGATAATAGTGGCAATTTTATTAGAAATGCGAGGAATTATACCATTAGTAATATGTTCCACATGTTTACTTTTTATGTGGATGGAAACAGCATTAGGTATATGCGTAGGATGCAAAATTTATGGTTTTTTATTGAAGAAAAAAATAATAAAAACACCTAAATTCAGACCTGCATGTCCAGGTGGAGTTTGTAAACTAAAATAAAACTCAAACAATTAAACTTTCTTCAAAAAACAAGTTTTTATAACAATAGTTGTTTTTCCCTCGCGACATTCAATATTATCAGTATCCCCTTCAATAAGACGAATTTTCTTCATTTTCGCTCCTCTTTTTAAATTAAGAGAACACCCTTTTACGTTTAAATCTTTTGTAAGCTGAACAGCATCACCATCATTAAGAATATTTCCATTACAGTCTTTAACAATCATTGCATTTTCATTACTTTCTTCATCATTATCATATCTCATTTTCTAATATTTAATAAATAACACCCCTATCATAAAGAATATAAAAAGCTTGTAAAGTTACTCTATTTATCCAAAAAATCCACCACTACACATAAACTATTGTGTTTTTCGCTTATTTTAGCTAAAATCGTCCGGAACTGAATCTTAAATCAAATAAATGAAAGAAATTTACAACGTAGCAATAGTAGCCCACGTAGATCATGGAAAAACAACTCTAGTTGATGCCCTACTAAAAGCCAGCGAAACTTATAACACTCACAAAGGTCTAGAAGAAAGAGCAATGGACAGCAACGACCAAGAAAAAGAACGTGGAATTACCATTTATGCAAAAAATGCAGCAATTACATATAAAGATAAGAAAATTAATATCGTTGATACTCCAGGACATGCAGATTTTGGATCTGAAGTAGAACGAGTACTCAGAACTGTAGATGCAGTAATTTTAGTTGTAGACGCATATGAAGGACCAATGCCACAAACAAAATTTGTACTTAAAAAATCACTGGAACTAGGGCATAAAGTATTGGTAGTTGTAAACAAAATCGACAAACCAATGGCTAGAGCAGACGAAGTTGTAGATTTAACTTTTGACCTATTTGGAATGCTTGGGGCATCTGATACACAATTAGATTTCCCATATATTTACGCTGTCGCAAAAGACGGTGTAGCTATAAAAGGACTAAATGATGAACAAAAAGATATTACCCCACTACTTGATTTTATTATCGAACATGTGCCAGTTGCAAAATCTGATACGGAAAAAGCATTCAAAATGCAACCAGCAACCCTAACTTACGACAATTTCCTTGGACGTTTAGCAATTGGACGTGTCTATGAAGGTACAGTAAAAGCAAATGAAAACATTACAATAATAGGAGAAAACAACGAAAAACGAACAGGTAAAATTTCTAAACTTTTTACTTTTGAAGGTATGGAAAGGGTTGAAACTGAAGAAGCAGTAGCTGGAGACATGGTAGGTATTGCAGGATTGTCAGATATTTATGTAGGTGAAACTATTACAACAGATGAAAACGCAGAACCACTTCCTGCAATCAAAGTAGATCCTCCAGCCCTTGCGATAGAATTCATGGTTAATGACTCACCTTTTGCCGGTCAAGAAGGAAAATTGGTTACAAGTAGACATATAAGAGACAGGCTAGAAAAAGAACTGGAAACGAATGTAGGATTGAAAATCGAATTTCAAGACGGTAAAGATTCAATAAAAGTCTATGGTCGCGGCGAAATGCATATAGCAGTTTTAATAGAGACTATGCGCCGCGAAGGCTTCGAGCTTCAGATTTCACAACCACAAGTTGTAATGCAAGAAATAGACGGTCAAAAACAAGAACCTATAGAAGCAGCTGTAGTTAATGTCCCTGAGGAAATGGCAGGAACAATCATAGAAACTTTAGGAAAAAGAAAAGGTGTCATGACAAACATGCACACAAAAGACGGTCACACAAACCTGGAATTTGAAGTTCCAACACGTGGTTTACTTGGATTCCGTTCACTATTTCTTATTTTAACAAGAGGAGAAGGAACTTTATATCATGCTTTTGACCACTTCGCCCCACATATGGGAGACATAGAAAAACGTACAGTCGGATCGATGATTTCCGGAGAGACTGGATCATCAATGGCCTACTCATTATGGAAATTACAAGAACGTGGACCATTATTTATAGGAGCAAGTATTGATATTTATGAAGGAATGATAATAGGAGAACATAATCAAGGAACAGACTTAGTTGTAAACGCACTAAAGAACAAAAAACTAACAAATGTAAGATCTTCAGGAGCTGATGAAGCATTAAATCTTACTCCAATCAGTGAAATGACTTTAGAAAAAGCAATCGAATATATCAAAGATGATGAATATGTAGAAATCACACCTACACAAATAAGATTAAGGAAGAAATTTCTTAAAGAGCACGAAAGAAAAAGGAATAAGTAATTATATATAAGTTAGTACATCAAAACTTGTACCAACAAAACTATATATCCAACAAACCATAAACAGTTAGCAAAAATAACTGGTTTACTTTTATGCAAAAAACCATAATAAATCCAAGGCAAAGCAAAAAAAGATTTCAAACAAACACTTAAAAGAGAAATACTTTCAACATTAGATGTGATAAAAATTTTTATGATTTGAGGAAGTACAGAAAGAGGATAAATGATTGCAATAACCACCATCCAATGATCAATAGTTTTTATGCTTTTAAAAGAATCCAAAAACCTTTTTATAAAAGGCTCTCGCATTTTCGCAGCATGATGTAGTCCTACATTTCTCATAATCAAGACGATTTAAATAATCAATCTAAATATTATACAAGAAATAGCAACTTAAAACAAGTCCCTTTGCCAACCTCACTTTTCACATCTATTTCCCAACCATGTGCATCAACTAACTCTTTAACAATAGCCAAACCTATACCAGTACCACCTGTTTCACGTGAACGCGATTTATCAGCACGATAAAATCTCTCGAAAATATAAGGTAAATCTCTCCTGGAAATGCCAACCCCTTTATCTTTTACTTCAAGAACAACTCCCGCATCTATCTTTCTTAATTCAACATCAACTTCTCCACCCTTGTCAGAAAATTTTATAGCATTATTTAGTAAATTAATCAGAATTTGCTCTAGTTTGCTCACATCAGCCATTATCAATGGTAAACTACCCTCAATTTCCATTTCTAAATTAACACCACATTCTTCAGCTTGAACAGCCATTTTTTGCGTTACCGAATATACAACTAAACCCAAATCCACCTCCTCCAAATTCAATTTCAAAGTGCTTTGATCAACTACAGCAAGCCTCTTCACATCTTCAACCATAGAAACCAACCGTTCAGCTTCTTCACGTAATAAAAGCAAAGTATCTTTACGTTTTTTCTTATCAATAACACCATCATGTAAAGCCTCTAAATAGCCACGAACGCTTGTAAGCGGCGTAGATAATTCATGAGAAACATTTGCAACCAACTCACGACGCAATAACTGAATTTCTTCAAGTTTTTCAGCCATCTTGTTCAAAGAATTAGCCAAATCACCTAATTCATCATCAGAAATATTATCAACTCTTTGGTCATATTTTCCCTTAGCAATATTTTTAGTTATATCTATCAAGTCTTTAACCGGCGCCAACAAATAATTTGAAACAAAATAGCTAATAACAAGCACAAGCAAACCAGCTCCTAATGCAGCATAAATCAAACTATAACGAACAGCACTAATAAAAGGCATGCTCATTTGCTTAAATCTATTCATACCAGGCCCCCTCAATTCTCCAGCAAAAACTCTATCAAAATGATGACTAACTGAATAATCAAAAACAAAACTTACTATCAATAAAGTTGCAACAACAACAATTCCATAACTCAAAACCAATTTAGTTCTAATTTTCATATTCTTTAAATTTATATCCTATACCAAAAACAGACTCAATATATCTAGGTTCTTTTGGAGTATCTCCCAATTTCTTTCTCAAATTTTTCACATGTACATCAATTGTACGATCAAAAACCATAGCAGCACTATCATAAATTTTTTGCATTAATTTTTCACGCGAAAAAACCTGCCCTGGACTAGCTGCCAAAATAGATAAAAGCTTAAACTCCAAAACAGAAAGATTTAAAATATCCCCTCCCTGTTTTACCATCATTTTATTCGCATCAATTTCTAAATCTAAAACTTTCAAAGGCTTAAACATCTCACCTCCCACTCTATCTACACGACGTAAAATAGCTCTAACTCTAGCCATCAATTCCTTTGGACTAAATGGCTTAGTAATATAATCATCAGCTCCAAATTCAAGCCCCAAGATCTTATCTAATTCTTCTGCCTTCGCAGTAACCATCAAAATTGGAACTTCAGAAAATTGACGTATCTTTTTCAAAACTTCAATTCCATTCATAGTCGGCAACATCCAATCCAAAATCACACAATCCGGATTAACTGTCTGCACAAACTCCACCCCTTTCGCTCCATCAACAACATGTACCATCCTGAAACCATCTTGCTCACAATATAATTTTATAAGATCAGCAATATTTTGATCATCCTCTACAACTAAAATTGTTTTTTTGCCTTTATCCATAATTAGAATTTAAACCTAGAAGGAGGCCTTTGCAAGCCTCCAACCAAGAATATTTCACACAAATTATATATTTTGAGATCCTAAACCTTGTCTTCCATTTCTTATACCTAGACCATTCCTACCTCTATTTTCACCATCATTGTTGCCATCTAAAGATAATCTAGATTTTTTTCCTCTTCTACCTTTAGCAGATTTTTCTTGAATTCTAGATACTTCATCAGCATTTTCAGAACTAAGTCTTATAACAACACCATTATCAGTATTTTCAATTTCTCTAACCACAGTGCTATCTTCTCTTTGTGGAGAACGACTGGCAACACGTTCTTGTATTTCTGCAACTTCATCAAGATCTTCAGAAGTCATAGTAATAACAACACCATTTTCCATAAGCTCAACTTCTCTCTGAATAGTTTCAGATTTCATTTCTCCTGAATGTTTTCTATTAAAAGAACGTCCATTTTCCCTACCAAAACAATCATTAGAAAAAGTAGCCTGACCATCATTTGAATTAACAAGCCTTTGATTTGCATAATCTGGTGAAGAAGCAAAAACTGAAACTCCAGTCATTGCTACAGTGCCAATAACTACAACACCAAGCGCCAAATTTCTTTTTAAATTTTTCATAATATTTTAGTTAATTTTGAAATAAATGCCCTCGACCTTTGCATCTGTGAACAATTGTAAAAAAAACTTATGACAAAAATATGAAAAAGTTATGAAGAACTTATGAAAATAAATTTTCAATCAAACAGTCTGAGATTTTTTATTTGTACAAATCATAGATCCCAAAGCTAAAACAAATATACTAACTAAAATTCCAACATACATCGGTTCAATACCATATTTATAAACGGGCCACCCATACTCAGCAATAAGCCAACCATCAATTAACCAATAAGAAGAAACAACAGCAGTTATTAACATTGAAATCAAAACTTGCCCATCACTGAATCTTAATTTTTTCGAAAATAAAATCATTAACATTGGTACCAACAATGTTGAAACTCCAACAGTTCCAACTGCATAAATAATACCAATAATCGATTCAAATAATTGAATAAATACAAAAGAAAGTATCAATGTAATTATTATCCCAACTCTAACTAATTTTTTCATAGAAACTCCTTTCCATTTTTTCTTTAAAAAATCTGAAGCGATAATCGTACTGCTTGCAAATAAAAACGAATCAATAGTAGACATAATAATTGCCAAAATAGTAACAAAGAAAACACCATTAAGAACAATAGGCATAACATCTGAAGCTAAAACAAGATAAGAAAACAATGGATTTGCCTCCGGAAAAGCCGCACGAGCATAAAGCCCAGTAAACAAAGTCAACATATCAAAAATAAACCAGAAAAATATTGACCACAAAACCCCTTTTTTGGCTGTAGCTGAACTTTCAGCTGCATAACATCTTTGATAAAAATTAGGATCTACAAAAGTCCAAAAAGCAATAAAACCCCAAACAAAAATAGTTTGAAGACTCAATTCTCCCTTAAGGGTAAGATGTGCTTCCGGCAAATTATTAGCCAAAAATTCAAATCCTCCAAACTTGATAACACTCAAAACCAACAACAATCCAAACCCCAAATACATAAAAACAAATTGCAAAATATCTGTACGCACAACAGCCTTGAATCCACCAAACCAAATATATGCAGCACTAACGACTAAACCTCCAAGCACAGAAACCATCATAGAAACTCCAAAAATAAAATTCAACAAAACTGCTAAAGACAAAACATAAGGAGCTGGAGTAGTCATAATATAGGTCAAAATCGCAGCAAAACCAGCAGATTTTTTCCCGACTTTCTCACGAAACTGATCAGCAACAGTAAGAAAATTTGAATTGTGGATTTTTTTAGCCAAGAAAAAAGCAAAAATAAAATAAACCACATACCAAAACAATCCATTCACTACCCATCCAACGACCCCATAGCCAAAAACAAATTCCCCAACACCAAGTATAGCTCCATACCAAGTAGTAACTAAAGTCATAACAAAAGCAGGCAGACTAAGTTTTCGTGCAGATAAAAGATAATTTTCATCACTAAGCTTTTTGCGCGAAAATGAAAATCCGATCACAAAAAGAATAAGTAAATAAACAGCTATTACAATTAAATCGTATGTATGAAGATTCATAGAGAAAGGGATTTTAAAATTTTTTTATATTGGTTAATAGGCATAATACAAACCAAACCGGTTTCTTCTTGCTCAACACTCACATGTTTTTCAGAATTTTCATTAGACGTTCCAATTTGCACTCCTTGCTTCATCATAAGACCATCTACCGGATATTTCAAGCCATGAGATTTTAAACATTTAACCTCTCTCAAAGGATAAAAAGAAATTCTCGTTTCCAAAGGTAAAGAAATTTTCCAAATACGAGGCAATAAAAAAATCACATCATATTCTGATAAAAATATAATATTTTTATCAGAATATTTTTCAAAAACATGCATAATTTCCAGACTATGATCAAAACGTGACCCCAAAAATCCAATCGCAATAAACAAAGGTGCATCAATACGCTGCAAACATTTTTCAAGGTCAGTAGAATTTTGATCAGCCACACAAATAACTTTTGTATTTTTCCTAAAAAACCCTAGATCTTCAATCGAATCCATATCACCAATCACGCATTCAGGCGTCACAGAAATCTCGCGCAAATGATTCGCTCCCCCATCAGCAGCAACTACAGGAAAATTTTCTTTAACAAGATTAAAAACATCCTGAGAAAAATCGCCAGCACCAATCAAACAAAGCGGAGATATAAATGAGAGTTTCATCAAAAACCAGTATACTCACAGTCTTCTAAAAGTCTAATATTACTTCCAAAGTTCCAGTCCCACCTCTATCTCTACGCCCCTCATAAACCCTAACAACATTTCTATGCCTAGTTAGATATTTCTTCAGAAACGGCTTTATAACAGGCATACCATGACGTGAATGCAAACCTTTTCCAGTTATAAACAGAACCTTTGTAAGTCCACGCCTTTCACATTCATCAATAAATTTATCAGCCATATTTTGAACTGCATTCATAGTCAAGACCCCACGTCCATGAAAATCAAATTCCTCCTGAGGTTTACTCAAATTATCATATTTATTAGCCTTATTAGGCCTAGCCTGTTTTCGCTTTTTACCCATATAATCAATTTAACCTGGCAAGCATAAATGCAATTTTCGCCTTCAAGTGCTGAACAAGAAATCTCAAATCAACATTTTCCCATCCTCGTTCATTACTACTCATATTAATCATATATTGAATAAATGCCAACTCCCAAAAAACAATACAAGCTGCAAAAACTTGACGCTAACCTGAAAAAACTGTTAAAATAAGCCGTATTCATTAACCCTCCTTAAAGATGGCATACGCACATACAAACAGTAAGGGACAAACTTATTACCTTCATTCAAAGGATGTAATCCTACGTGGAGGACGCGAACAAACTATCTATTACTTCGCAAAAGAAGTTAAAGATGGTGCTCTAGATGAAGTTCCGGAAGGAAGAGTAATTGTTGAAAATAAGAGGACAGGACTGCCTTTACTAAAAAGAGCAGACAAGAAATAGAATTAAATAGAGCACATTGAACATAGAAAAATCCCACCCATGCTAAACCGTGGGGTTTTTCGCTACTCTATCCATTTTATAGAACAACCTATACAAGGATTTTGTTCTTTTGGAAGCTCAGATTCATCAATCAAAGCCTGTAAAACCTCAGACAGTTCCTCTTTTTCAACAGCAGAGTCATCCTGCCAATTATCATCAATTCGTCCATGATAAACCAATTTACGTTCTGAATCATAAACATAAATATCAGGCGTACAGACAGCTCCATAATCACGTGCCACAGACTGGTCAAAATCTTCTAAATAAGGAAAATTCATTGAATACTTATCATAATACTCTTTCATTTTACTCATTGTTTCCTCAGTATATTCAGGATTTGCTGTATTTGGGTTAATTCCAACAAATTGCAAATCAGAAAATTTTTCTTGTAAACGTGTCAATCTATCCCAAATAGCTTGTACATATGGACAATGATTACACATAAACACAAGCACTAACGCCTTAGAGTCAACAAAGTCAGACAAAGAATATTTTTTACCATCAGTACCCATAAGAGAAAAATCAGTAGCAGTTTTTCCCATTTCTATTTTTGAAGATTTCAATAAAACCATAAATAATATTTTTTAAATTTAAAAATCAGCCTCAATTAACTGATTAGTAACTTCATGATGATCCAAAACCTCTCTAGCCTTCACTTTAGTACCAAGAGCTTTCGGTGAACGATCAGCCGCCTCAGTTTTCAAATCCACATATTTATCTCTATTTTCTTCACCAAGAATATCAGCAATAAACGGACTTTCAACAAAATAACCAATTGCATCATAAATATTACCAGCCAATTTTTGAACTTCACCATTATAAACAATAGCTTCCATCTCTTTCAAAACTGATTCTTCAGCATTCAAAGCCTCTAATCCAGCTTTCAAAATCGCAAATAAACAAAGATATGGATTCACATCAGGTGCAACAGTTCTAACCTCAATTCTTGCACTTTTTGCATTCCCTATAGGAATTCTAACCATTGAACCACGATCAGTGGATGAAAATTTAATTTCATTTGGCGCCTCAAATTTTGGATCAAGACGACGATATGAATTAACAGAAGAATTCATCATAAGACAAAGATCATTCGCTCTATATAAAGTACCAGTGATGAATTTATACGCAGAAGAAGATAGATTATTTTCATCATTGCCGTCATAGAATGTATTTATACCGTCTTTAGATAAAGACAAATTTATATGCATTCCATTTCCATTTAAATTTGCAATGGGTTTCGGTAAAAAAGAAACCGTGAACCCCATAGACTTAGCAACTTGTCTCGCAAGTAATTTATAAAGTTGAATTTGATCAGCAGTATCTAAAGCCACAGAATAGCAAAAATTAAGTTCAAATTGAGCTGGAGCAACTTCAGGATGATCTTTTTCATTTTGAAAACCAAGAGCACGTTGAACTTCAGCAAATTTATCTATAAAAAGTCTCAAAGTATCTTGCGGCAAAGAACTAAAATAACCACTCATAGTAGCAAGTTCAAACCCTTTTCTCTCATCAAATTCTTGTTCCGCCTTCACTCCTTTGAACAAAAATCCTTCAACTTCAGGAGCAACATTTACAACCAACCCCTCTTTTTCCCTCAATTCCCTGCATAATTCCATCAAACCAGACCTAAAATCAGAAGTATAGAAACTACCATCTTCATTACAAACATTCGCAAAAAGCATTACCTTCCCAGACCCAAAAAGATCCGCAGGCAACCAACGAAAACTAGTCCAATCAAGTTTTAATCTAAGATCAGATTGAGATAATTTACTAAAACCTCGAATAGAAGAACCATCAAAAGTTAAATTATCAGCTGATTTTACAATAAAATTCTTATCATAATCCAAAGCATGTAAACGTCCTTCTAAATCAGAAAAATAAACCGTAACCGCCTTAATAGCATCTTCACCATCTAAATATTCTGACATTCTTTCCCTCATATCCTCACTAAGCGTTCCTTTAAGCCTTTCAGCTTTTATTTCCAAATTTCTTTTCTCCAATTCAGGATAAGACAAATCCATTAAATAAGGCTGTTGCCATAAAACAGATCCATAATCACGATCACGTCCTTGAATACAATCAGAAGCAACAATATCTGCCATTTTTCTACCCAGAATAGATTCAGCCATAAACATATGGATTAATTAATACTAAAACCATTCATACAAATAGACAGCTCTCAAATCAAGCATAAAAAATAAAATAAAAAACCGCTGTAGAAAACTCCATCAACAGATAATTTTATCAAAAAGTATAATATAAAAGCCAATAACAATAATACAAAAACCCCGATACAAATCGAGGTTGTCGAAACATTCTACAGCAAGTTGACCTTGCACAAAAAAGAGAATTGATTTCCAATAAACTACTTTAATTTCTTAGTAAGAGTTCTTAAAGTAGAAGCCGCAACTTTCATTTTTTCCATACAACCAGTTGCCGGATTCAAAACTTTTTTAGTAACCAAATTCACTCTAAATGTACGTTTAGTAGCCCTATTTGAGTGACTTCTCCTGTTACCAACAGACCCCTTCTTTCCTGTAATTTGACATCTTCTAGACATAATATACTGTTTATAGCAGAGAAATACTACCAACTTTTTCTCAAATTACAAGTTAATTTACACTTTTCCACTATTTAATAATTGTCAAGATATCCATTCCATCTATACAATCAAAATCTCTATCACAAGTAATCAGAGTAAAACCGTGAACCTTTGCAGTAGCAGCAATTAAAAGATCCTTAAATTTTAGTTTTTTCTTTGTATGAGCCATAATCTTCAAAGCCTCATTGACAATTTTAGAATTCAAATCAAGATTAACACATTGATCAATATAAGATTCAATCTCTTCAACGCTGTAATTTTCTTTATCAGCACCAACTAAAACCTCAAACCTTGAAATAACACTAATATAAAAAGTATCTTGAACAAGAGCAGATAAGGACTCAATAATTCCCTCATCAGCTTTAAGAAAATGAATAAAAATATTAGTATCAATCAAATACATATCAAAAAAGATCTTCAGATGGCCGAATAATATTATTTAAAGGCTTTCTACGAACCTTGAAAACCAAAGATGAAAAAGGAGTTTCTGCATGCTCAACAGAAATAGACAAATTCACACCACCCTTCTGAGGAACAATAATTCTTTGAACAGAACCAGAAATAAGCTCTCTCTTCAGATCTTTAAAGCGACGTAAAAACTCTCGATTTGTGATAACACGATTCATAAATTATATTTAAACATTTATATTATACAAATTGTCAAACATAATTGTCAAGCCCCCCCCTAAGCATCTTTTGGGCTATAAAAAAAACGAATAGGTATAGTAGCAATAAAACTTTCTACAACCCCATCTAAAGTTATCATCAGAATAATTCCACCTTCAGTTCTCAACAAAACCAAGTCAGCAAGCGAAAAAGACACTAATGCAAAAATTGCATAAAGAGAAAAGTAAAATATAGCTTTATACAAAAATTTATTCCCTTCCTTTTCTCTATTCAAATTTTTATAGGCATGGAAAAAAAGTATCATCAAAATCATTCCAACTAAAAAATTCTTCAAAAAAACAACAAAATAAAAATTCACACCTAAATTATCAAAAAATTCAACATCAATAGATAAATCCGGATAAATATCAAAAAAAGAAAAGGCAAAATAATTATAAATAACAGATACTAATGCAACAATCAAACCTCCAAATATATATTTCACTACAAGCATGTTATTATCCTAACATAAATAATAATAAAACAACCATGAGAACAGAAAAAGATTCACTAGGAGAAGTAAAAGTGCCCAAAAATGCGTATTTTGGTTCATTTACGGTTCGAGCTAATAATAATTTTCAAATTAGTGGAATTTCAGCACCTATTACATTCAAAAACGCACTGGCAACCTTAAAAATGGCTGCCGCAAAAGCAAATGGAGAACTCAAAATCATTACAAAAAAACAAGAAAAAGCTATAACTCAAGCATGCAAAGAACTCATAGAAGGGAAATTTGATAATCAATTCACTTTAGACGTATTTCAAGCTGGTGCAGGAACAAGCTATAATATGAATTCAAATGAAATAATAGCCAATAGAGCAAATGAACTTTTAGGCGGAAAAAAAGGCAAATATGAATACGTACATCCAAACAATCATGTCAATCAAGCGCAATCGACTAACGACACCATCCCCACAAGCACAAGAATAGCAGCCCTCTCAAAACTCCAAGCCCTAACAGAACAAATCCAACACCTCGAAAACGAATTAGACAAAAAAGCAAAAGAGGAAAAAAACACCTTAAAAGTAGGACGAACACATCTAATGGATGCAGTTCCTATTACAATGGGAAAAGAATTCGATGCCTACAAACAAGCATTAAGCAAATCTCGTAAATTTATAGAAAATCAAGCAAAAGACCTGCGAATTCTAGGAATAGGAGGCACAGCCCTAGGAACAGGAATCAACACAGACCCAAATTTTCGCAAATCTATAGTAAAACATTTATCAAAACTAACAGGACAAAATTTCAGCTCAGCAAAAAACCTCACAGAACCAACAAATAACATGAATTCTTTCATGAATTTTTCAGGCGCATTAAGATCTTTAGCTACAAACCTCTTAAACCTGTCCGGTGACCTAAAACTAATGAACATGGGACCAAAAGCAGGACTCAGTGAAATCGAACTGCCACCTGTACAACCTGGATCATCAATAATGCCAGGAAAAATCAACCCATCAATCCCCGAGTGCATGGAAATGATATGTTTTCAAGTTTTCGGAAACGACAAAACCATAGAAATGTCAGCTCAAAGAAGCCAATTTGACCTAAACGTGATGTGTCCAATCATTATGTTCAATCTCCTACAATCAATGGAAATTCTAACAAACGGTATGAAAATGTTACGCACACTAGCAATCAAAGGAATGAAAATAAATCACAAACATATAAACCATATTTTTGAAAACAGCCTTTGCACCGCAACAGCTCTAGCACCATATATAGGTTATTTAGAAACATCCGATGTAGTTAAAACAGCTTTAAAGAAAGGCATAACAATCAAAGAAGAGGTTGTACTTCGCAAACTTCTTCCAACAAAAAAACTGAATGAAATCTTATCAGTAAAATCCACAACTCAACCAAAAAAAATTAAGACTTAATTCTCCCTTTAAAACAAATCTAAACTTTTCACCATTTTCTCAAACTCATCTCTGTGAACATCATAATATTCACTGGGTAGTTTGAGGTAAGCTTCAAAAATAAAATCATCATTGCTACGCATTGTATAAAAATGTTTTACCGCTTCCATTCCAGCACCTTCATCTACATAAAAACCTGCAACATCATTATAAGCCACATACTCCAAATTATACCCCCCATATTCAGTAGACACAAAATCATTCAACCCCTTGTACCCTTTTAAATTCTCAAAAGGAAGAAGCACGATTTCAGCAGTATATCGCCCCAATTCATCCTCATCTTCCACCTCAACGATCATATCTTTTTTCAAAATAATACCCGCATCATCATTTAAATACTCAGCCTCATAAGATTCTGGCAACTCTACACTAAATTCAAACCTATCATTGATATATACAGGACTATCACTAAATGAATCAGCCAAAAAATTCATCAAGTTCACACAATGAGACACTCCATACCCAAAATCTTCAGACAAAAAACTAAAACCATCAACAGTTGTCCTATAAATAACCAATAAATCATTAGAATCATACCAAGCCTCATACTTATCAGCACCAGGCTTTAACTTATACCTATACTCATTTTCAATCTTACCCTTTTTCCCAAATTCAATCTTACAATTATCAAAAGTAAGACTATTTTCAAACACAGCAGCCGTAATTGGGTAGCTGAAATAATAAATCTCTTCATCTATTTCAACTTGATGAAATGCAAGTTTATCCCACTGCACCTGTGGCATAAAATGAGCACAAGCGCTAAACAGAAACAAAACCAATAAGAATAAAACTAACTTTTTCACCTAAATATGCTATCATCCTCTAGCTTTTAGCACAATACCATGCATATATCTGAAATATTTTACAGCATACAAGGAGAAGGCCTAAGCATAGGCAAACCAGCAATTTTCTTACGCCTAAGTGGCTGTCATTTGCGATGCACTTGGTGCGATAGTAAATTTGCTTGGGATTTAAAATCAGGAAAAGAGATCAATACCAAGGAAATAATCAAAGAAATAAAAAAATATCCAGCTAAACATCTTGTAATAACAGGAGGCGAACCTTTAATACAGCAGTCGGCCCTAAAAGAGCTATTCACACAAATAAAAGGTTATTATATAGAAATGGAAACCAGTGGCAGCATCAAAAGCGAACTTCATAAATACATTGATCAATACAACTGCTCACCAAAAATGAAGAATTCCGGTAACAAAACATTTAAATTGGAAAAATTTCCTAAAGAAAAAACCAATTATAAATTCGTGGTCAGCGATGAAAAAGATATAAGAGAAATAAAATCATTAAAAATACCTAAAAAACAAATCATCTTAATGCCGGAAGGTACAAAAAAACGTGAACTAACAGAGCGTTCCAAATGGCTAGTTGAAATTTGTAAAAAAGAAAATTTCCGTTTTTCACCAAGATTACACATAAATATATGGGGCAACAAAAGAAAGCATTAGTAGTACTATCAGGAGGACAGGATTCAACAACTTGTTTATCCTGGGCTAAATCAAGATTTGAAACAGTAGAAGCAATTACTTTCGACTATGGTCAAAGACATAAGGTAGAACTAGAATGTGCAAAAAAAATCACAGAAATAACAAAAACTCCACATAGAATCTTAAAAATAAATCTATTTGAGCAATTAACAAAAAACGCGCTTACTGACAATTCAATAGAAATAACAGAGGGAACAAAAGATAAGCTACCATCCACATTTGTGCCAGGACGAAATCTTATCTTCCTCAGTACAGCAACCATACACGCAAAACAAAGAAGCATAACAGATATCATAACAGGAGTGTGCCAAACAGATTATTCAGGATACCCAGATTGTCGTGATGAATTCATTAAATCATTAGAAAAAACTATAAACCTAGCCATGGATGAAAATTTCACAATTCACACACCACTAATGTTCCTCACAAAAGCAGAAACTGTAAAAATGATGCAAGATTTAAAGCAAATTGAACTTCTAAAACACAGCCACACCTGCTATAAAGGTGTTCGACCTGCATGCGGCACCTGTCCAGCATGTAAACTAAGAATTAAAGGCTTCGCAGAAGCCGGAATCAATGACCCACTAGAATATGAACAATAAACTATACCAAGAAGGTGAAGATTATAAAGAAAAATCAGCATCAGAAATACGCAATGATCTTAAATCAGTAGCTCCTTTACTAGATTTTGAATTTCAAGAACAAGGCCCAGGAGAACACTGGATTAGCATTTCCAGTCCAGAATTCACCGCAATATGTCCATTTTCTAATTGGCCAGACTTTGGAAGTGTAAAAATTGAATATGTACCGAATAAAAAATGCTTGGAATTAAAATCTTTTAAACTTTATATAAACGCTTTTCGCAATATTAAAGTTTTTCATGAAACAGTGACAGAAATCATATTTAGTGATTTTTTAGAAGCAATAGCACCTAAGAAAGCCAAAATTGAGATAGACATGAATGTAAGAGGCAATGTCAAAACCCTATGTAGGAAATTATATAAAGTTGACAGCGCTAAGCAAAATCAGTAGATTTACTCAGCAAATTTAAGTAATTAGAACAATGACTAATAAAAGTAACAGCAAACAACACTGCTTGGTTGGAAATATCCGCCCAAAAAGTAAAGACAGAAAACGTCGTAATAAGGCTAAAGCTAGAGAAAGAAGACTGGAAAGACAAGCTGCTGCAACTGCGACACCTTCTACTACAACTGAGAAAAAAGAAACTATTGAAGCATAGATAAAATCTTAGCAATCAAAAAGTGAGATCCGGTTACAACTAAAACCTGGTCTCTTTTTAATTCTGAAAAAAGTCTATTATAAGCTAAAACACAATCTTCTTCAACATCACCATCAGCAAAAACAGCTAAATCCTCCCCCGTCAATCCCCTTTCCTTATGACAAGAAGTAAACACTATCTTAGATGCCACATCTTCAATTATTTTCAAAACACCACTAATATCCTTTCCTTTTAACATCGATACTAAAAAAACAAAATCATCCCCAGGGATAGATTTAATCAAATTTTCCATACTTGAAACAGTATGAGCCATATCAAAAACAACGTTTTTCCCATCAATTTGCCTAATATCAACACGTCCCATCATCTGAAAATCATCAAAAACATCCATAAAAACCTCCAAATCCACTTCCCCAAGTAAAAGCTTTAAAGCCTGAAAAACAAGCCTTCCATTCTCCTTCTTAGCTAAGTCTGCACTTTGTAAATCAATCGAATCTTTAGCAAAAAACACATCAGAACGACCAGATAATTTTGATCCCACCAAATGCTGACCTTCCTCGCTCTGCTTAGCCACAAGCACAGGTCTCCCTTCTTTCACAATCCCCAATTTCTCAGTCATTATTTCAGACAAATTATTACCAAGAATGCCCACATGTTCCATTTCCACCTTAGTAATAATGGATAATTCAGGAATAACAACATTCGTTGCATCCAACCGTCCTCCAAGTCCAACCTCCAAAACAACATAATCAACACCTGCATCAATAAACAATTTAAAAGCCAAAGCGGTCAAAAGTTCAAAATAAGTTAATTCACAATTATCTCTCAAGTCAATAAAAGCCTTTAATTCAGCTACAGCAGTAGCAAACACAGATTCACTAATATTAGCACCATTTAGCCAAAATCGCTCAGTTATGCTCAAAATATGCGGAGAAGTATAAAGCCCCACTTTATAACCAGATTTCCAAAGATATTGAGCGAATAAAGAACAAACAGTACCCTTGCCCTTCGAACCCGCAACATGCACATACTTCAGTTTTCCATAATCTAAAGAAAAATCCTCCAAAAACGCCTTGAATCTATGCAAATCAAAGTCATTTTCATTATAATTCATCTTCATAAATCTTTCATAATTCACAAAAGATTGTAAATAATTCTGAGCTTTTTCAAAATTCATGTATTCTATCGTAAATAGTAATTTTCAAACACAAACCAATACTAACAAAAATGTTCAATAAGAAAAGAAAAACTAGAAATTACACTGCAAGTTACAAAAGACGACGCCCTCTTCCTCAAAGCAAAAGTTACAAAAGAAAGCTTAAAAGAAAAAGTCCAAAAGCAAGTGAGTTAAACAAAAAAATGCGTATTTTCATTTTTATAGTAGCAATTATATTTTCAATTTATGCTTTGTTTTTCTCAAAATACATAAAAATCCAAGAAATAGAATTTACTGACCCTACCTTGGAAGGAAATCCCATAAGCATAAAAATAAAAACAGAACTTCAAGAAAATATTAACAAAAATTTAGTCTTTATAGACACAGATGAAATCGAATTCAATTTAAGTAAATTATTTCCTGA
>CAYORB010000006.1:39681-44619 GCA_964406295.1 uncultured Candidatus Peribacteria bacterium
TAGTCTTTATAGACACAGATGAAATCGAATTCAATTTAAGTAAATTATTTCCTGAGCTAGAAACAATCAAAATCAGTAAAAATTATCCAAAAGCATTAGTTGTAGATTTCTCAAAACATCCACTAGTAGCAAATATCATTAACGAAAGTAATACTATAAAACAAAGTTTCATAGTCAATTCTATAGGTTATGTAGTAAAAGAAGATTTTAAAAACCCAAACCTTCCAAGTATCAAAATAATTTCTGATGAAGCTCTAAACACAGACAAAGCGCTAATCAAAAAAAACAATTTGGATTATATTATTTCTGCAATAAATGAGTTCGAAAATAAATTCGGTATGAATGTAGTTGAAGCAAATTACAAACCAATTCCAAGAGAACTTCATCTCTTAACTGAAAAAGATTTCTATGTCTGGCTAGATATTCAACAAACATACGAAATTCAATTTAAAAAACTCAAAAAATCACTTATAAAACTAGACATTTACAATACAAAACTTGAATATATCGATTTAAGAATTGCGGCAAACAACGGAGATAGGATAATATATAAACCTAAATAAATTTCAAATTATGATCTGGGCAATATTAGGCATATTAGTTGGTATAATAATTGGATTAATCACAGATTATACCATTCCAATAGAATATATTAAATACACCGCCGTAACTATCATAGGAATTTTAGATGCCTTGTTTGGGGCAGTCAAAGCAGAAATAAGTCATGATAAATACAATGCAACTATTTTCCTAACAGGTTTAGTTTTCAATATAATATTAGCTTTAGGCATTACACTTTTAGGAGAAAAACTTGGTTTAGACCTCTATTTAGCCGCCACTGTTGTGTTCACATTCAGGATTTTTTCAAATCTCGGAATCGTACGTCGTGCAATATTAGAAAAAGTGACAAAAAGGAAAATTGATATTTAATCCATTTTTTGCTATAATAACCAGGAACAAAAAAGAAATTAAAAGAAAAACAAAATGTCACAAGCCTCAAAAATTGCATTAATTTTAGAAGTCATCCAATCGGCTGAATCTAATTTACGTGCAGCAAAACAAATGTTGAATGAAATTACTGGAAAATCTTCTAGCGATATTTACAGTAAAATAGCTTCAGATCTTCCACCTGCTGAAAATCTTGGAGAACCATCTATTGTTGAAGGAGTTTTCAACGGACAAACAATGATCAACAAGGAAGGAAAAGAGTATCCTGTACCAGCAAACTATGCAAGTAAATCCAAATTAGTACCAGGAGATGTCTTAAAACTAACTATAAAAGACGATGGTTCATTTTTATACAAACAAATTGGGCCTGTAGAAAGAAAAAGAGTAATAGGAACTCTAACTTATGAAGATGGACAATACAAAGTAATCGCAAATAGCCAAGCTTATAAAGTACTTCTTGCTTCTGTCACATATTTCAAAGGAGAGGTGGGAGATAAAGTAACTTTAGTAGTACCTGACATAGAAGACAGTGAGTGGGGGTCAATTGAAAATGTAATTCCTAAATCAGAAACAGATTTAGACATGGATTTATAACAACAAAAATATGGACGATCAAAACCAAGAAAAACAACCATTCGATCTTAATAACAATACTCCAGAACCCGAACAATCTGCTCAAATAAAAGACAATCCATTAAATACTGGGAATGGTGCTCCAGCAAATTCTGAACCCGTTTCTGCAATTCCACCGACTCATACTCCAGCTCCAAAAACTCCCACACCAACAGTTTCCGAACCAGCTCCAGTACCAACAATTACTAAAACACCAGGTGATACAGCTACTTCAGAAGACAATCCTTCAGAACCACATAAAATAGACATATCTACTATTGATGGCACTCCAGCAACTCCAACAACAGATTCAAAAGAAAAAAGCACAAAAAAATATATAATTATCGCAATAGTGACAGTTTTAGTTGTAACTATTGGTTTTGCAGCATATATATTTTTAAGCGGAAATTCAGAAGAAGAAGCTCCTTCAATAGAAACTCCATTAACAAATACTTTATCATCAGATTCAGAAGAAATATCTGAAGAAATGGAAGAAGTTGTTGAGTTAGTAGAAGAACTTAAAGATGTTTATCCAAAAGAATCCCCTCCCTCACTAATACTAGATCTTTCAGGAAGTAATGAAACTGAAAAAACAACTGAAAAAGAACCTTCAAAATTTTCTAGATAGTTTAATCATAGGAGTCATTGAAAAAATTTAACTTATTATCATAATAATGATGATAACTATTTTAGATTACACAATTCTTCATATGCATTCCCAACAATTCAAACCTTGTTTAAACAGGTTAAAAATGCTATAATATAGAGATTAAAAAATAAAAACAAAAATGTACAAACTGGAAAAAATATTCAGAACTGCAGTTCAGTACAATTGTTCAGATATTTTCATTTCTACGGGAGTAAAACCAACTTTAAGAATTAATGGTGATTTGATTCAAATTGAAGAACACCCTGTTTTGACAAAAAAAATGGCTGAAGAATATCTTTTAGAAATATTAAACACAGAACAAAAGAAACAATTTGAACAAACGCTAGATATAGATTTTTCTCTTGATATAGAAACTATTGCTAGGTTCAGAGTGAATATGTTTGTTCAAAGAAAAGGTATTTCTGCTGTATTTCGTTTAATTGCAGAAAATCCCCCAACCATGGATGAGCTAAATCTACCAGCCCAAATGAAAAAAGCAACAACTCTCAAAAATGGACTTGTGATTGTAACTGGACCAAGTGGTTCTGGTAAAACCACTACATTATCTTCCATGATAAATGAAGTGAATCGCACCCAAAGAAAACATATTCTTACAATCGAAGACCCTATTGAATATGTACATAAAAACAATTTATCGGTAATCCAACAAAGAGAAGTTGGCATTCACACACATAGTTTTCAAAAAGCTCTTAGATCAGCCTTACGAGAAAATCCTGACATAATAATGGTGGGAGAAATGCGTGACCTGGAAACAATTCAACTTGCAATTTCAGCTGCTGAAACTGGGCATTTAGTATTTGGAACTTTACATACTATGGGCTGCGCTGATTCTATTAATCGTATAATAGATTCATTTCCGGCTAATCAACAAAACCAAATTCGAACACAATTAGCAGAAAGTTTAAAAGCCGTATTTTGGCAGTCATTAATAAAAACCAAAGACAGAAAAAGCCGTGTAGGTGCATATGAAATAATGTTCGTAAATAATGCCATTGCAAATTTAATAAGAAAATCTGCAACACATCAAGTAAACTCAGTTATTGAAACTTCTACAAAAGAAGGCATGCAAACTATGAAAAAATCAGTAACAGATCTATTCCAAGCAGGAATTATCAGTGAAGAAAGCGCTATGGAACATATACCAAGAGAATTTGAACAAGGAGAATGAAAAAATTAATATCTACAATTATTATCACAATAATACTAAGTTTAAACCTTAGTATTACACCTATAAGTTATGCAACAGATGAACAGTATGACATAACTCACGGTACTTTTAATGTAAAAGAAATATTAGTATTGCCAGATGGAGAACAACAACAAAAATATTTCGATACAAAAGAAAATCAAAAAAACAAACAAGCTCCAATTGAAGCTTTTGCGATCTCCGTAATAAATTTCGCATTAGCAATCATGGGATCCATTGCGATAATTTTATTTATAATAGCAGGTTTCATGATGATGACAGCCCAAGGAGAATCTCAAAAAATTGACGAAGCCAAAGATATTATCAAGTACACTGTATTTGGTTTAATCGGAGCCTTCTTTTCTTATATTATCGTACTCTTCGTACAATCATTATTCAGCGGATAAATGAAAAAAACAATTGCAAAAATAGTCCTATTCTCCTTTATCAGTATAATACTGAGCACTTTAATGAGTCCTCAAGTATTTGCAGCTCCTAAAACAGAAGCTGAAAAAAAAATTGAAGCTGAAGATTTATCCGCAACAGCAAAAATCAAAGCAGCCATAAAAACAGTAAGAGAAAACCCATGTATTAGTAAAGAAGAAGAAAGTAATGATGAAGGATATATAATTACATTTATAGAAGAACCATTAGAAATCAAAAATACCGGTAACAAAGGGGATGATTTCATATACAGACCTTGTTACAGAAACGTGATTCAATACACACTACAAAAAGGAGGCACTAAAACAGAACAAGCTTTATCAAAAGCATCCGCACCAGGTGAAAATGGTTGTTCAACTACTGCACAAGAACTAACAACAGATTCAAGTCTAAAAGATTACAAAGTAAAATATTCATGTAAAGAAATTCAAGCTATTCTCAGTAGAGGTGGAACAGCTCTTATTTACGGATATATTGGAATGATTTACAAATGGGGAGCAAGTATAATAGGTATAATAGCCGTAGCTGTCATAATTCTTAGTGGAATACAAATTTCAGCTTCAGGAGGTGATCCTGAAGCAATCAGTAAATCAAAAGCAAGAATTATTCAATCAATAGCCGGAATTGCTGTACTTTTCTTATCCGGATTGATATTAAACACAATTAATCCAAACTTTTTCACACTATCATGAAAAAATTAATAAATTACATTTTGATTAGCTGCATGTTGGCAATATCCCTCATGGGAACAGTCACTTATGCCGCAGACGATGCACCAAAAACAAATTTCGTATCACCCAGTATTCCAAAACCAGATTTCCTTCCTGGACCATCAAGAGAACAAGTAAAAAAAGAAGGAAGTAGACAAATATTAACAAAAAAAGTTTTACCAAAATTTGCCATCAATTTCATAGCATTCATTGGAGGTTTAGCATTACTTTTCGTTGTAATAGGAGGAGTAAGATATACCATGGTTTATGGGAATGAAGAAGCAGCAGAAAAAGCCAAAAATCAAATCATATATGCAATTGTAGGCTTTTTAATAGCATTATTCTCATACACAATTGTAAATATAGTA
>CAYORB010000006.1:44719-46947 GCA_964406295.1 uncultured Candidatus Peribacteria bacterium
TACCTACTCGCTAAAGGTGAAGAAGAACAAATAACAAAAGCAAAAGACATATTAGTTTATCTGGTAATAGGAATGGTTGTAATGGCCTCAGCATACGGAATTATCAGTGGATTAGCACAAATCGAATTACTCAAATAAAATGTATAAAAAAATATTTTTCACAATTTGTCTCGCAATAGTGCTAATGACTATAGGAAGTAGCATAGTGGAAGCTTATTCAATCAAAGAATCTTACAGGCCAGTAAATTCACCTTTTGATTTGGATTATGACACACATAATCCAGCCTTCAACACTATTATTATTCTTCAGATTTTAGCTGGAGCCTTGTTATATTTCGCTACGCCCGTAGCAATTATCTTTGTATCACTCGCAGGATGGCAAATGGTAATAGGTGGCTCAGAATCTGAAAAACTAGACGAAGCAAAAAATAGTTTAACTTGGTCATTACTTGGTTTATTAGCAATAATATTATCATACTCAGCTGTAAGATATATCATCAGCATCGTCATTAGATCAGCAGAAGCTGTGTAGATCTATTCCTCAATACGAGGAAACAAAACCTCAGAAGAATATACTTCAGTCCCCTCTTTTAACTGTCCCCATTTAGAATCAAAATTCAAATCAATAACTTTAACACCCAATTGAGAAGCAATTTTTTCTGCAGCAGAAGGAATAATTGGCAATAACAAAAGCGTAATAGCACGCAACAATTCCAACAAATCATACATAACACCTTGTAACCCATATTCATCTTCTTTAGCCATAATCCAAGGTTTTTTATCATCTATATATTTATTGGAAAAATCAACTAATTCAACCACAGCCTCACAAGCAGATTTCAAATCAAAATTATCAAAACTATCCGAATATTCTTCAAAAATAGATTCAACTACTTCAGCGGTCTCATTTCCATCAGTAGCAGCTGGAACTTTTCCATCAACATAACGTTCTGCCATCATCAAAACCCTATTCACCAGATTCCCTAAAGAATTGGCCAATTCACTATTATAAACACTTACAAACCTATTATGACTAAAATCTCCATCATCACCTGTTGGAATTTCTCTCAATAAATAATATCTCAAAACATCAGATCCATATTTTTCAGCAACCTCCAAAGGATCAACTACATTTCCTAAACTTTTACTCATCTTATGTCCTTCACTAGTCACAAAACCATGCACACAAACTGATTTAGGCAATTCTTCCTCAACAGAAAGCAACATACCTATCCAAATACCAGCATGAAATCGTAAAATATCCTTACCAATCAAATGTACATCAGCCGGCCAGTAATCCTGAAATTTTTGACTATTATCCAAATAACCAAGCGCAGTAATATAATTAGACAAAGCATCACACCACACATACATCACCTGTGAATCATCTCCAGGCACGTCTACACCCCAAGGCAAAATATCCTTTGGTCGCGAAAAACTCACATCATGCAAACCATCTTCACCTATAATATTCAACATCTCCTTCTTCCTACTCTCAGGAACAATTTTCATTTTATCGCTTTCAATCAACTCTTTGATTTGATCAGAATATTTAGAAAGCCTGAAAAAATAATTTTCCTCTTCCAAGTATTTTGGAGCTTTTTTGTGATTGGGACAATATCCATCTTCATCCAAATCCTTTTCAGACACAAAAGATTCACATCCAACACAATACAAACCAGTATAACTTCCTTTATAAATATCATCTTTCTCAGCCATTTTGGCCCAAACTTTCTTACAACCATCTTTATGTCTTTTCTCCGTAGTTCGTATAAAATCATCATTTGAAAGATTCAAAGTATCCTTCAAAGAACGAAATACCTCAGCATTTCTATCCACAAAATCTTGAGGCTTCATGCCTTCCTCTTCAGCTTTTTCAAAAATCTTACTTCCATGCTCATCAGTCCCTGTTAAATAATGAACATTTTCACCTTTTAATCTATGAAACCGCGCAATTGCATCAGCCTGAATAAACTCCAAAGCATGACCTATATGCGGCAAACCGTTTACATAAGAAATTGCTGTGGAAATATAAAACTTACTCATGACAAGATCCTATCAGCTAGCACACATCCAGGTCAATCATATGCATCAATAGATTTTTTAAAACTAATCATTACATATAAGATTTATTTAGCTATTGAATTTCAGATAAGTATGTTTGAGGAAACAATCGGATTGGTCAAAAACAAAGTTTTTGCGATTTTTCCGAAACCAAGGCAAGCTTT
>CAYORB010000007.1:0-44800 GCA_964406295.1 uncultured Candidatus Peribacteria bacterium
GGTAGTTTGACTGGGGCGGTCGCCTCCTAAAGAGTAACGGAGGCGCGCAAAGGTTCCCTAAGCCTGGATGGAAATCAGGCTGATAGTGTAATCGCATAAGGGAGCTTGACTGCAAGACTTACAAGTCGAGCAGGTGCGAAAGCAGGTGATAGTGATCCGATAGTGGCATATGGGTGCGCTATCGCTCAACGGATAAAAGTTACGCCGGGGATAACAGGCTTATAGATTCCAAGAGTTCATATCGACGAATCTGTTTGGCACCTCGATGTCGGCTCGTCCTATCCTGGGGCTGGAGAAGGTCCCAAGCGTTTGGCTGTTCGCCAATTAAAAGGGTACGCGAGCTGGGTTCAGAACGTCGTGAGACAGTTCGGTCCTTATCTTCCATGATCGTAGGATTTTTGCAGGACTCTGCCCCTAGTACGAGAGGACCGGGGTGGACGAACCTCTAGTGTATCTGTTGTCGTGTCATCGGCATTGCAGAGTAGCTATGTTCGGATGGATAACCGCTGAAAGCATCTAAGTGGGAAGCCATGCCTAAGATTAGAAATCCCCATTAGCCTCCCTGAAGATTACAGGGTTGATAGGTCACAGATGTAAGCACAGCGATGTGTTCAGTCGAGTGATACTAATAGGCAATTGAACTTATTTTTTAGAAGATTTCAGTTGGATTTTGCGGAGAACTTTTTCTTCGACTAGTGATTGGTGCAAAAATAATAATAATTATCCGTTTGGTTTCGTTTTAGAAGCCATTATCTTGGTAGCTATGGAGGTAGGGGTACACCTGTTCCCATCCCGAACACAGAAGTTAAGTCTTCCCTCGCTGATGTTACTGCGGCTTGACCGTGGGAAAGTAGGTCGCTGCCAAGATAATGGTTTTTATTATGCCTTAAATACCTGTTTTGATGGTTCTTTCTTCATCTTTTTCGATATCCGTGTCATTTAGGTCTTTGATTTTTGAATTACGTGAAGTTATAGGGTTATAACTTTGGTAGAAGATTTGTATTATTTCAGAGGTGTTAGCTTCGCCTACTGTTAATCCACAATTTTCAAGTCCACTTTTAACAATATTAATTCTTTGTGAAAGTCTTTTGTTTAAGTTTTCGAATTCACTATGTCTTTTTTTTATATCTCCAATAGTGTCTTTAGGTGACAGTCTTTGGAAAAAAGCTTGAATTTTGCTTGTTCCTTGTGCTCTTGCTGGATCATATGGAATTACTATGAAAAATTCTTTTTCCATAATATCTGCGTATTCGATTAATCTTTGAATGTAATCAGCGTATTCATAAGTTTGTTCTTGAAGTAGTTTGTTTTTTTGTTCATCTCCAATTTTTCTAACTCCATCTACATAATCGTCTATATCTAATTTTTTTGATCTAACTAGAATTTGAATAGGAAATTCTAATGAATTTAAAAATGATTGATATGATTGTATGATTGCATTTCTTTCATCCTCTGATTTTAGATTAAAATTGATGCTTGAAGTTTTTAGAATTGCACGAATTCCGCCATTTTTTAAAACTAAAATATTGTCTTTGATTTCAGCAATTCTTAAATGATTTTGAGTGCTTTTTGTGCTTGCTGATCTGTTTTTTTTACCTGGGCTGATTTTTTCGTCTGCCATGTTATTTGTAATTTTGATTGATTATTTTTTTAAATTCCTCTTTTTTATTTGATTCAAGTTCTTCTGTTTTTCCATGAGTGTCCATGATTTTACTTAGTTCTTCTAAACTTTGTTTTTTTGTTTGTTCTTTAATTTTTGTTTGTTTTTCTTCTTTTTTCTTTTTGTTTTTATCAAAAGGTGGGAAAAAAGGTAATCCTGTTCCCTGTATCCAAATGCGTTTTTTTGCTAAAACATTATATTCTATTAAATTCATTAAATATTCGTAAAATGGAAGATTTAGTGGTTTTAAAAATGCAAAAGCTAATGTTATTAAAACTATTAAAACGACTGGTGGAAGCCAGATCTCTATGAAATATGTTTTGGCTAAGCTTATATATACTGCATATGCTGTTCCACCTCCAATTCCTAATATTCCCATTTGTTTAAGTGTGAGAGGACCTATAATGGTATCTTCTCTTTGAACGTCTTGTGGTACTTTGTATTGCATTTTGTTTTAATTTATCTTTGTATTCTATCATATTTTAGCTGTTTTATCAATGTAGCTTTTCTGTTAGAATCTTTTCGCTTGTAATAATTTTTATGGACCAAAAACACATTAGAAACTTTTGTATAATTGCACATATTGATCATGGTAAATCTACTTTGGCTGATAGATTCTTGGAATTAACTTCGACTCTTGAAATGAGAGAAATGAAACATGGGCAAATGTTGGATACAATGGATATTGAGCAGGAGAGAGGAATTACTATTAAATTGCAACCTGTTAGAATGAAATGGAAACATAAGGGGGAAATATATGAATTAAACTTGATTGATACTCCGGGACATGTGGACTTTTCTTATGAAGTTTCAAGAAGTTTGGCTGCTTGTGAAGGTGCCATTCTTGTTGTAGATGCAACACAAGGGATTGAGGCTCAAACTTTGGCGAATTGTTATATGGCTTTAGATCATGAATTAGAAATTATTCCTGTTTTGAATAAAATAGATTTGCCTTCTGCTGATGTAGAATTAAGAGCTAAAGAATTAGAAAATGTGCTTGGAGTTTCTTCAGATGAAATTATTGCAGTTTCAGCCAAAGAGGGGACAAATGTTGAACAAGTTTTAGCTTCTGTGATTGAAAAAATTCCATCACCAAAAGCTTCAACTCCTAATGATGAATTAAAGGCTTTGGTTTTTGATTCTGTTTATGATCCTTATAAAGGGGTGGTTGCCTATATTCGTTTGGAAACCGGTTCTATAAAAAAGGGGGATAAAGTTTATTTTTTAAATACTAAAAAACAAATTGATGTATTAGAAGTTGGGTGTTTTAAACCGAAATACGAGCCATCTGATGTATTGGGGCCTGGAGAGGTTGGTTATGTTGTTACTGGATTGAAATCTGTGCGTGATGCTAGAGTGGGGGATACTATTTGGAAAGCGGGTGTGTCAAATGTTGAATTAAATGAAGCTAAGCCGCTTGCGGGATATGATGAGGTTAGGCCTTTTGTTTTTGCTGGTGTGTTTTGTACTGATACTGATGATCATCCTATATTAAGAGATGCTTTGGAAAAATTGCAAATTAATGATTCAGCACTTTCTTTTTCACCTGAAAATTCTGGTGCGTTGGGATATGGATTTAGGTGTGGATTTTTGGGGCTTTTGCATATGGAAATTGTTCAAGAACGATTAGAGCGTGAATATAATCTTGATTTAATTGTTACGGCTCCATCTGTTTCATATATTGTCGTTTCTGATGGAAAAGAAACGATGATTTCCAGTCCTGCGGAATTGCCTGATCCGAGTAAACGTGATGCGATAAAAGAGCCTTGGGTTAAAGTGGAAATTTTGGTTCCAAAAGAATATGTTGGTGCAATTATGACGCTTTGTACCGAAAAAAGAGGGATTTCTAAGGATATGCAATATTTAGATCAAAATAGGGTTTTGTTAATATTTGAAATGCCGCTTGCGTCTATTGTTGTAGATTTTTATGATACACTGAAAAGTGTATCTAGTGGTTATGCTTCAATGAATTATGAGTATCTAAATTATAGACAAGATGATTTGGTTAAATTAGACATTATGGTTGCAGGAGAAGTTGTTGATGCTCTTGCTTTGATTGTTCATAGAAAAAATGCTTTTTATGTTGGTAGCAAAATGGCTAAAAAACTGAAGGAATTAATACCAAAGCATCAATTTCCAGTTCCAATTCAATCTGCAATTGGGGCGAAAATAATTGCGCGTGAAACTATTGCTGCTTATAGAAAAGATGTAACAGCCGGTCTATATGGTGGTGATATATCGAGAAAGAAAAAGGTTCTTGCAAAACAGAAGAAAGGTAAAAAGCGAATGAAAATGATGGGGCGTGTTCAATTGCCACAGGATGCATTCTTGGCAGTGTTGAAGAAGGATTAAATGGATTGATTAGCTCTTTTTTGATATATTATTCTTATGTTTAAGTTCTTAAAATGGTTTTTTGGTCTTTTCTCGTCCTATGTTCATCCTTTTGAGCGAAAGGTTGATAAGTTTTTTAGAAATATAAAATCAACTAGTAGTTCTGCTGAGGTAAGACGTGGTCTTTTGGCTTTGATGCAGGAAAATTTGATTGTAACGAATGTGTGGATGGAGAAAAAATATAAGGGATATTCCTACTTAGATAAAAAGGCCAGAAAGAAAATGTATGAGGATGTGAAGGTGATTGTTAAGAAGTTTGAAGAACACTGTGCTGTTCATAACTTTACAGATGTTCAAATTAAACAAAAATTGGATGCTAAATCATTACAGTTTCCGAATGGGGATTTTGAGGCGATTTCTTATATTGTTCAAATTATGTCTTTTTTAAGACCAGGACTTTATTATCACTATATTAAGACTGCTAGTTTTGGAAAACTTTTACGAAATCCTGCAACTGCGAAGTTAGAAGGAGATTGTAATCAAATTGTTACTTTATATGCTTATTTGTTCTCTTTGAAATTTTCCTTGGATAAATTAGGTATAAAATTGTTGCCTGAACATGTTTGTCTTCATTTTAGAGGTATTGATGTTGAGGCAACTAATGGGACTTTTCAAAAGTACAAGAAAGCTGATCAAATTTTGCCAATTACTGAGATAATATCTACTAATCTTCTGGATTTGCTTGATTTTCGCGAAGATGTTCAAAGTATTTCTCCGCGAGTGATTGTGAAAAGTTCTCAACTTGCTTATGCGATAAGTAGTTTGAAATCTTTGGTTGCTAAAAATTTGAATATTGCCTATAAAAATTTAGCTATTTCTGCAATGAAGGTTCATAATTTTGAAACTGCAATTTTCTTTTTTTCAAAAACTGATGATAAAAAAGTTTTGCAATCTGTTTATTACAATGCGACTGTTTATTTTTTGCAAAAACATAATTTTACTAAAGCTAAATATTATGCTTTGAAAAGTTCTGACCATTCTTTAGAAAAAACAGTGAAAAAGAATGAGGCTGTTTATTATTTTAATAATGGAAAAATAGATAAAGCTTTGAAAATGTTCCAGTTACTTGGAGATAATAAAATGATAAAAGCTTGTTATGGACGTAAATATAATGAGTTGGTGAAAAAAATCGTTTCTGTTAAAACTCTTAAGGATGCCAAAAAATATAAATCTACTTATAAAAAAATGCTTAATTTTGCCCAAAAGATGGGAGATGATTCTTTGGTGCGCAATGTGAGGGAAACTCTTAATAAGATTTAGGATTTAAAAGATTTTTTAGCTAAATCAATAAAGAGGCAATACTAGATTGTTTTGAGTCATAAAACTATTTAAAGATAAGGCAAGAGCTCTGGTCTTATAAAAGGTATTGTTTTGTGTTATAATGCTCAGATATTTTTTAGTTTATGAATAAAGCATTTCGCACAATTAGTTATATTATATTTATTCTCGGATTTGTCTGGGTTTCGGCTCAATTATTTCTTGAGAATCAAACGGAGCAAGTTATGGTTTCTATTTTTTCTGAAGACATGGAATCACTTTCTACATTTGAAAGTTTAAAAATTATTTATCCTGATGATGCTTTAAATTTTGAACCTACAAGTTTGAATCCTTCTACAAGACAACGTTTGTTAAATGTTTATGAACCTTTAGTTAAGACTGATAGAGATTTAAATTTTGAACCTGGATTGGCTTTATCTTGGGGGGTCATTGATGATTTAACTTGGGAATTTTCATTGCGTCCTGATGTTAAATTTCATGATGGTAGTGATTTTGATGTTGATGATGTGAAAGCCAGTATTCTTAGAGCAAAAAATTATGACGGTTCTGAATTGGTGAATTTTGCTAACTCTATTGATGGAATTGAAGAACTAGATGATTTGACTTTCCGTTTGTATACAAAAAGGCCAAATCCTTTGCTTTTGTTGGGATTGTCTACTGTATTGATGGTTCCTGAAGAACAAATGCTTGAGGATTTTCCTTATGGTACGGCTTCTTATGAAATTGTGGCTTGGGATCAGGGCGATATGATGAAATTAAAACGCTTTAATGATTATTGGGGAAATAAAGCTCAGTTTTCTGATGTTGAGTTGCAAGTTATAACTAATAAATCTGAAAGGGTTCACAGTTTCTTGAGAGGAGAAGCTGATTTATTGGCTTTTGTTCCTTTTGATGCTGTTGATGCTATTGAAGAAGAAGGTTTTGAAACTGCAAGTATTCCTAGTTTGGAGGTACAGTTTTTACTTTTTAATATTGATTCAAATATTTTTAAAAATTTAAAACGTAGACAAAGTGTTTCTATGGCAATTGATCAGAAATCTATGGTTGAAGCTGTTGGTGGTTATGCTCGTCCTGTGAATCAATTTGTTAGTAATGGTGTTTTTGGGTTTAATCCTGATATTAAACCTCATATTTATGATATTGAAAGAGCTCGTAATTTAGCCCCTAAACTTGAAGGTAAAACTGTTCAAGTTCATTTACCTATAGGTTTAGATATTCTAGGTGAACATATTAGAAAACAACTAATGAAAATTGGTGTTAAAGTTGTCGTGTCCTATCTTGATATGACAAAATTAATTGAAAGTTTTGATGAGGGGAAAGCGGATATTTATTTCTTGGGATATAGGACTGGTACTGGTGATAGTGGTGAATTTTTGAAAGATGTTGTTGAAAGTTCTGCAGATTTTAATATTGCTAATTATAGTAATGAAATTGTGGATCAACTGATTGTTGACAGTGAAGAAGAGATGGACCCAATGGCTAGGTTAGAAATTTTACAGACTGTTATGCAGCAACTTGATAAAGATTTTTTTGGTGTGCCTCTTTTTGAATATGAAACTTTGTATGCTTTTTCTGAAAAGCTAATGATTGAACCACGTATTGATGGTCTTATTTATTTTGATGAATTAATTAAAAGATGAAAATAAATATTCGTAGTAAGTTGATTTTGGCAATTTCCTCTCTCGTGGTCTTATTGTTTTCTGTAATGGCTTATCTTTTTGTTCAAGAAAAAAAGGAGGAAATGGCTAATGATATTTATTTAAATTCTTTGGCTTTTTCAAAGTTGACAGCCGAATCTGTAGTTCAAATTTATGATTTATATTTAAAAGAAAATAGCTTTGTTTATTTTAATAGAGAGTTACAGTCTATGTTTGAGCAAAATGATGATGTTGATCAGATTAGAATAATTTCTTATACAGGAGAAATTTTGTATGATTCTAAACTTGATTTAGATAAAAAATATGAAGGGAAAAAACGTTTAATCGATTTTGTTGAGCAAATTCGATCGGAAAATGTTCTGGTTAAATCTTTAGATGAAAAAATCTTATATTTGAAAGATTCTCACTATGTTGATATAAATGAGAAATCGGTTGAAGCTTTTGATTCTGGGACTTTGATTGAATATTTGGTGGTGCCTGCAACTGAGCGTTATTCGGTTGTTTATAATTTGAATTACCATAATTTGGATCAACGTGTTGACCAAATGATAAATAGAATTGTTTATTTAACTTTATTTGGAGTAATGCTGGGAATGATAATGTCTTTTGTCATGTCAGGGCAAGTTACTAGGCCTATTAAAAAATTGGTTTTGGGGGCAGGAGAAATTGCAAAAGGGAATTTTAAAACACATGTAGATATACGAACACAAGATGAGATTAAAACTTTGGGAGATTCATTTAATAAAATGGCAGATGATCTTGAAAAAAGTATGGCAGCCAAGCTTTATCAGGAAAGAGTTGAACATGAATTGAAGCTTGCAACTGAAATTCAAACTCGTTTGTTGCCAAAGAAAATTCCTGATTGTAGGGGATTGGATTTAGAGGCTGGTTTAATTCCTGCAGAAGAAATTGGTGGTGATATTTATGACTTTATCTCTATTGGTGAAGATAAGATGTTAATGTATTTGGGAGATGTGACAGGGCATGGTGTTCCTGCTGGAATTGTGAGTTCAGTCGCTAATTCTCTTTTTTATGGATTTGGGGAAATGGGGGATTTGAAGCAGATTTTGGTTGCTGTGAATAGGGTTTTGTCAGCTAAAACTCTATCTAATATGTTTATGACGCTTTGTTTGATGGTGTGGAATGCTGATAGTGGTAAATTTAATTTTGCTAGTGCTGGGCATGAACAAATTCTTCATTATCGTGCGAAAACAAAAGATGTAATTCTTGAGCCCTCAGGTGGAGTTGCGCTTGGTATGATTCCTGATATCTCAGCTCATATTGCTATACAAGAAGTTGATTTGCAGCCTGGTGATTATTTGGTTGTTTATTCTGATGGAATACCTGAAGCTTGGAAAAATGAAAAAGAATCCTATGGAATGGAAAGGTTTCAAGTTGCTTGTAAACAGTTTGGTGATCTTGACTCAGCATTAGCGATTAAAGAAGCTATTTTAGCTGATGTAGAACAATTTACTGCTGGTTATGATCAAATGGATGATATTACTCTCATTGTTATAAAGAGGACTAAATAGGCTCCTCTGGCATCTTTAAATCTTAATCCCTGGAACTGGAAATCCTAGGCACATCTCTTTTACTTCTTCTTTAATTTGAGAATGAAGTGTTTCATCATTTATATTTGAAATTACTCTATCAATCCAATCTGCGATTTTTTCCATCTCTGCCTCTTTCATGCCACGGGTTGTGATGGCAGGTGTTCCTAGTCTAATTCCTGATGGATCCATTGGTGATCTTGTTTCTCCTGGAATAGTGTTTTTGTTTAGAGTGATTCCTACTTCATCTAATCTTGTTTGCGCTAATTTTCCGGTTACATTTTTATTTGTCAGGTCTGCTAGTAATAGATGTGTGTCTGTTCCGTCTGAAATAAGTTTAAATCCACGGTTCATTAATCCTTTTGCTAATGCTTTTGCGTTTTTGATTACCTGTTGTGCGTATTCCTGGAATTCTGGCTTAAGCGCTTCGGCAAAGGTGATCGCTTTGGCTGCCATTACGTTGTCGTGAGGGCCTCCTTGTAAACCTGGGAAAACAGCCCTGTCTATTTTTTTAGCATATTTTGCTTTACACATTATCATTGCTCCTCTAGGGCCTCTGAGTGTTTTATGTGTTGTAGTTGTTATAATATCAAAATATGGTACAGGTGATTCCAATGCTTTTCCTGCTATTAATCCTGCTGTATGTGAAATGTCTGCCATTGTATATGCTCCAACTTCATCAGCTATTTCTTTGAATTTTTTCCATTCGATATCACGGGGATAAGCAGTAAATCCTGCGATTATCATTTTTGGTTTGCATTCTAAAGCCATTTTGCGAACTTCTTCCATATCTATATATCCAGTCTCTATGTCAACTTCGTATTGAACAAAATTGTATGCTTTTCCAGAGAACGCAATTGGTAATCCGTGAGTTATATGACCTCCATGGTCTAATTTTAATCCCATCACTGTGTCACCAAATTCCAACATTGCAAAACAAGCTTCTGTGTTTGCAGGAGATCCTGAATAAGGTTGAACATTGGCATGTTCAGCTCCAAATAACTCTTTTGCTCTGTTAATTGCTATTGTTTCGATTTTATCAATATTTTCCTGGCCTCCATAATAACGTTTCCCTGGATATCCTTCTGAATATTTATTTGTTAAAATTGATCCACATGCTTCCATTACAGGTTCTGAGGTGTAGTTTTCTGAAGGTATTAATTCTATTCCTTCAGCTTGTCTTTTTTTCTCAGCATTAATAGCCTGAGCGATTTCAGGATCTTGTGTTTGGATCGTGCTCATAATTATGAGGTTTAAATTGTGAAAAGCCAATTGCATATTTACTGATTTCAAATTTGAATGCAAGTGGAAATTTGCTATTATATTTGCATATGTCAAAAAGAACTTCAATTAGTGCTTTCTCCCTAGTTTTGTTAGCTTTTGTTGGAGGTTTTTTGGGGGCCTTGGTTGCTGTGACTATTTTTAATAAAGATTTGGTTCAAGTTTCTGGGCTTGTTGATGTGGAACAACGAACTTATATAGAAGAATCTCAAATGATTGATGTTATTGAAGAAGTTTTACCTTCTGTGGTTTCTGTAATCGGATCTAGTGGAGGGACTGGTTTTATTGTTTCTTCTGAGGGGTTGATTATCACAAATAAGCATGTGGTTTTAAGTGAAGATTTTGATTATAAAGTGGTTTTGGATAATGGTGTGGAATATAAAGTTGAGGTTGTTAGTCGAGACCCTTTTGATGATATAGCGGTTTTGAAAATTATTACGAGTGAGAAGTTGAATTTGCCAATTGTGACTTTTGGTGATTCTGATGTTCTGAAAGTGGGGCAAAGAGTTATTTCTGTTGGCAATGCTTTGGCGCTTTATGAAAATACCGTGACTGTTGGCATCATAAGTGGAGAGGGGCGTTATGTTTCTGCTTATAATGATGCAGTTTCAAGGACTGAAAATTTATCTGGATTAATTCAAACTGATGCTGCTATTAATAAGGGGAATTCTGGAGGGCCTTTGATGAATCTGGAAGGTGAAATTATTGGAATGAATGTTGCGGTTGCTGATGCAAATGGAATCGGATTTGCTATTCCTGTTAATGATTTGAAACCTGTTTTGAGAAGTATTCAAAAATATGGTGAGATTATTCGTCCGGTTTTGGGAGCGAGATTTATTATGCTGAATGAGATGCAAGCAAAAGATTTAACTGGTGGGGCTGGTGGAGCTTTGATTGTTGGTGGATCTTTTATAAGTGAACCTGCGGTGATTCCAGGGGGAGCTGCTGATGTTGCTGGTTTGCAAGATAAAGATGTTGTGTTAAGAGTAAATGATGAAGTTTTGAATTTTGAGAAACCTTTGCATGAGATTATTAGAGAATATTTCCCTGGTGATAAAGTTACTTTGAAGGTGTGGAGGGCTGGTGAGGTTTTTGATTTGTCTGTTGTTTTGGGGTCTAGTAAAAGTTTGTAATAGGGGTGGGGGCGTGATAATATTCGCGGGCTTTTTGATCTTTATATGCCCAGGTGGTGGAATTGGTAGACACGCTAGCTTGAGGGGCTAGTGGCCTTATTTTGGCCGTGGAGGTTCAAGTCCTCTCCTGGGCACCAAAAATTATCATCATGAATTATCCTGAAGAATTGCTTGTTGATGAGCGCACTTATCAAATTAATTATAAGACTGCTAAAAAGTTGTCTTCTTCTGTGAAGATTCGAAATGGTGGAATTGTTTTGTCTTTGAGTAGATTTGTAAGAGGGCGAAAGAGAGATGAAATAGTTGAAAATTTCTTGGATTGGGCGAGAGAAAAATTACAGGGGATTGAGATTAATGATTTTGTTTTGCCTGAATATAGAGATGGAGGGCGTGTTTGTACGCATAATAAAGTTTATGAACTGATTGTTAAAATGGGAGATGGGCGATCGAGGGTGAAATTAAATGATGGAGTTATTGATGTTGTTTTGGGGGCTGGTCAGGGTAAGCTTAAATTACAGGACATGATTGATAGGGCTGTTATTGGTGATCAAGAAGCCTATCTGCAAGAGGTGTTAGATGAATTAAACCAGTTGTACTTTCAGGAAAATTTTAACAAATGTCGTTGGCGACGGTTAAAGTCACGCTTTGGTTCTTGTAGTTCTACCAGGAATATAAGTATTGCTTATAAATTGCTTTTTGCACCACGGGAGGTTTTTCGATATGTTTGTGTACATGAATTGGCTCATTTGAAGGAATTTAATCATTCAAAAAAGTTTTGGAATTTAGTTGCCAAGGCTATGCCAGACTATAAAAACCATGAAAAATGGTTGAAAAACAATGGATTGATGTTGGGGTAGTGCGTGCAATCACTTATATGCTTTTCTTGTTGAATCCTGTTTTTGTGCTAGTATGTTGCGGTATTTTTTAACCAAAAAATTCATGCATTTGAAAAGTTTGAAAAGAGTTTTAATTGGCTCTTTGTTGGGGGTTCTGCTCTCAGTGAATACTTTTTCTTTTGTGGCTTTTGCTACTGAAGAAATTGGATTTGGAAATCCTGCTGGGATTTCAGTTAGTACGAAAGTTATTACTCCAGGTTCTACTATGGGGTTGCACTTTTTTGATACAGCTAATGTTCGTCAGAATGTTAGTCATGGTGATGCTGTTTATCTACCTGAGGGATGGGTTGTTCAGTTGAAGAAATGTAATTCTTTAGGGGCTAGTTGCAACACTCTTGTTGAAACTTATACTTCTTCAAATTTAGGAAGAGATATGGGGGGACTTTATACTTTTCCTGTACCTACGGAGCTAGGGAAATATAATCTAATTCTTCGTAATAATTTTGATTCTTATGTTGATCTTCAAGGTTTTGAAGTTGCTGAATCTCCGTTTTTTGTTATAAATGACCACGCTGTTGCTTCAGGGCAAACTGTTCATATTTATATTTATGATTCTGCGGGACAACCATGGGATTTAACTAATGTGTGGGGAACAGGTGCTGGTCAATATGTTTTTGAAGTTTTTAGTAATTTAGGAAGTGGTACTAATGTTCATGTTGCTGGTGGAGGTGTTTCTTTAAGTGGTTCAGCTACTGCTATGACTAGAGTTGATGTTGGTCATTATTCTTTTATTGCGCCAAGTGCTGCTGGAGAATATTATGTTGGATTTAGTTATGGTATTGAGCCGACTCCAGGGGTTTCACGATCAATAGATAGTGATTCTTTTGATGTTGTTGCTGGAATGTCTATTCCTTCTGAGGATCCTGTTGTTGCTGGTGTTCCTGGAACTGCCACTGATCCTGTTGTGGTTCCTGATCCAATTGACAGCGATCCTGATCTAGGTGATGATTATGTTTGTGATCCAGGAGAGCAGGGGCCTTTATGTGATGGTTACAATACGACTACTGAAGATCCTGTAGCAACTGCGACAGAAACTCCTTATGTTTGTGATCCGGGAGAGCAAGGACCTTTATGTGACGATGCTACTATTGAAGGTGATGATACTGCTATCGATGATGAAACAACTCCGGTTGTTGAAGGTTGTATTTATAAATTGAATTCTTCTACAGGCAAGTATTATTGTTATAAACCTGGAGAGACTACTGAAAGTGAAGATGAAGACGAGGATGATGATGAAAGAGGTTTTTCTGTTCCTATTATCGCAAGAGCTGGGTTGTTAGATTTCAATTTTATTGATTTTGATAATGAGGAAGCTGGTGATGATTTTGATTTTGAATCTTATGATTATGATAAAGATTCTGATGATCTTGTTGGAGAAGATTATGTTTGTTCAGATTTAGAAGGTCATTGGGGGAATGAGTTGATCACAGATCTTTTGGAGAAAAATATGTATCCAACTATGACAGTTGATGGAAAAACTATGTGTAGACCAAGCCAAGAATTGTCTAAAAAGGCTTTGATGGCGTGGTTGTTGATTACTTTCCATAAGACTTTGGCAGAGCAGGCTTTGACTTATGAAGTTACTTCTGAAAACAATCCATATTTTGATTTGGATAATGATGATCCTTTTGCTCCTTATGTTGTTGTTGCAACAAAGGCTGGTATTGTTAGCGGAAAATCAAATTGTGCAGCTCAAGCTTTGAGTATTGGTTGTACATTTGGTGGTGATGAAGTTGTGAAAAGAGCGGAAATTTTGAAGATGGTTTTTGAATCTAGTGGATTGTACGAAGGTACTGAGGTTCAACAGGCTGAACTTGATTCAATGTTCCCTGACAAGGCTCCTTCTGAATTATTTGAGGATGAAGATGGGGATTCTGCTTGGTATAGTGGTTATTTACACTTTGCTGCTTCTCATTATATTATTAATGGTGTTCAGTTAAATGGTAAGTTTTATTCTCAAATGGATGGAGGTCTGACTTTTGCTCAAGCGGCAAAAATTCTGACTTTATCTATGGAGGTTTTAGAACAGTAATTTGATTTAGGAAATTAGGATAAGGTGGCGTAGGCATAAGCTTTGCGTCACCTTGTTTTTTGGTGCGGTCTTACTTTATTGTAGTGGTATTTAATTCTTGCAAGATTTTAACTGGTATGATAAAAGTTATAGGCATTGAGAATTGGGGCGCTTAGCTCAGTTGGCTAGAGCGTCTGGTTTACACCCAGAAGGTCGGGGGTTCGACTCCCTCAGCGCCCACCAAAAAAAATGATTTTAGATGTAGGCTTATTTCAGAAATTTTTAGTTTCGATGAAATCTGCACTCTTGCAATTTTTTTGAAGAACTTTTTTATGCTATATTTGTTTTGTTATTTTACCTCAATAAATATGGATAATTTAGAAAAGCGAGTGAAGGATCTTGAAAAACGTGTTGGGCATTTGGAGGAGAATGTGGGTGTTGTGGACGAGGATTCTGTTATGGCAACTGTGAAGCAAAAGTCTGAAGTTTTGGAGGATTCTTGGGTTGGGCAATTGTTTAAATGGTTGGCTGAAGATTGGTTGATGAAATTGGGGGCATTGCTTTTGATTTTGTCTTTTAGTTGGTTTGTTACTTATGCTTTTGCGGGTAATTGGATAGGGCCTATGGGGAGAATTAGTATTGGAATGCTTGCTGGGGTTGGGGTTTTATTTTTTGGTGATTTTTTAATGCAAAAAAAGCGTGTAGCTGGTGAAGTTTTAGTGGTCACTGGTATGGCTATATTAATTTTATCAATATTTTCTGGGAATTTTTTCTATGATTTTTTTGGTTTTGCTGGTTTGGGGATGATGTCTTTAGTCGTGGCTTTGGTGGCGGTGATTGCTGTTATGCGAGATTCTAAATCCTTGGCTGTGAGTTCTTTTCTTGCTGCTGTTTTACTGCCTTTGTTTATAGGAAAATTGGATTCTCAATGGCTTTTTTATCTGGCTTATTTCTTGGCGGTAGATTTGGCTGTTTTGCTTGTTGTTGTCATGAAAAAATGGAGAGCTTTGGTTATATTGTCTTTTATTATGACGGCCATATATGCCAGTATTTTATTTGATTCTCGATATATTGTTGAAGATAAAATGTTTTATGTTTGGCTTTTTATGGGGTTTTATTATACTTTTTTCTTATTATCAAATGTTGTTTCAGTTTTGAAAAAAGCCTTTGTTAGAACTGGAGATGTTGTTTTAGCTGGTTTTAATTCTTTGCTTATTTTGGCTTGGGTTTTGGAATATGTTCCAGAGGAATGGCAGGTTATGACTTTGTCAGCTTTGGCTTTGCTTTCTTTCTTTTGTGTTCATTTTTTACTTCAAAATTCGAAAGTGGCTAGAAATATATCTTTGATTTACGGTGCTTTGGCGTTTTTGTTTGTTGGTGTTGCTACGGGGCTTCAATTGGATGGAGAGGCTATGGTTATTGCATTTTCTTTAGAATCTTTTGTTGCGGTTTTGTTAGTAGCAGTGGTTTTAAAGGACAGAAAACTTGCTGCTTATACAGGTCTTTTGCATTTGATGCCCGTTCTTATGGCTTTTAAAGCTTTAGATGCTTTTGCTTGGAGGTCGTATGAAACTTTGTTAAATAAAGATTTCTTTATTGTGTTAGTGGAAATTGTATCTTTGTTTGCAACTTATACTTTATTGCGCAAAATGGATGATAAGAAAGGTAAGGTGTTTTTCTTGGAGATGGCGCAAGTAGTGGTTGCATCTATTTTTTCTATTGGTTTATTGTGGCAATCTTTACATGTTTTGATAGAAACTGATTCTGTCGCTAGAGGTGTTGCTTTGGTTATTTTGACTATTATTGGTGTGTCTATATTCTTTTATTCGCTTTCTGAGGATAAGCGCAATTTGCATATTGCTAGTGCTATGTTGCTTGGAGCTGTTGTTTTGAGGCTTTTGTTTGTTGAGGTTTGGGAGATGTCTCTGGTTGCTAGGGTTGTAACTTTTCTTGCTGTTGGTATTTTATTAATTATTACTGCTTTTATTAGTAAACGTAAATAAACATATTATGAAAATAAAATTATTTGTCCTTAGTTTTTTCCTTTTTTCTACCGTAGCTTTTGCTGGTTCTATGGACAGTTATTCTGTTTTCAAAACCAGATATGAACCTGTTATGCCTGAATTTGTTGTTCCTACTTTAGTGGAAGTAACTTTTCCGTCTTTAGGATTTCCTTCTGTGCAAAAATTGGGTATAGCAATTGTTGAGTCTGAGGGGCTTTCTTCTCAACCTTGGCGTTCTTTAACTAACTATGCTCAATTTCAAACTAAAACTTTGGATACTTCTGCTCTGATTGGTAAAAGTGAGGCTTTGGTTGACGATGATTATCGAACTGTTGCAGAGTTTGATTTGGATAAAGATGATGGTTTTGCTTATATGATTGTTGAAACAAGCAAAGAGATTGAGGCGAGTTATCTTTATCTTTCTTTGGATGATTTTGTGGCTTTACCTTATGAATTTGCTCTTTCTGCTGAGGTTGAAGGGAATTGGAAAACTGTTGTTGCACAAAATAAATTGCGTTCTGAACGTATTAATTTCCCTTCCACTGTTGCTAGTAAATGGAAATTGGAATTTTGGCATTCTCAACCTCTTAGATTAAGAGGAATTGATTTATTTGGTGAGGGGGAATTTGTTTCTGGTAGAAGTTTCGTTTGGTTGGCTAAACCTGGTGTTAAATATAAAATTTATTCTGATGCTGAAGCTTTTTCTGGATTGAAAGTGGGCGAATCTCCTAATCTGTATCCTGAAAAAGACGAAGAAATTTTAGCTATTGATTTGGGGGAAGAAATTCCTAATGAATTATACAGGGCTCCAGATGCGGATAAAGATGGTATTGCAGATAAACTTGATAATTGTGTTCATTTAAGCAATTTTGAACAAGGAGATTTGGATAAAGATGGTAAAGGCGATGTTTGTGATGATGATGATAGGGATGGAATTATGAATTCTAAGGATAATTGTCCAAATGATGCAAATAAACGTCAAAAAGACGAGGATGGTGATGGAATTGGCGATGTTTGTGATGATGAAGAAAGTAGAATTACTGAAAAGTTTACATGGTTACCTTGGGCAACAATGGGTGTAGTTTCAATGATTCTGGTGATAGTTATGATTGGAATTTTTAGAAAACATGAAAGCTAATATATAGGAATGGCTATTACATTATCGGCTAGCGCTTTCTCCAGCGGAAAGCTTGCCTTGGTTTCGAAAAAAATGCAAAAACTTTGTTTTTGATCAAGCCATGTTTTCCTCAAACATACTGATCTAAAATTAATTAACTAAATCTATGGAAAGTATTTTAATCCTCTATCTTTCTAAATATAGTTTGATCTTTTGTGGTACGTAGTTGTGCCAATTATATTTACAAAGCTTTATGTTTCAGAGCATCTTTTATATGAATATAAGGTCATTTCTTTCAACTCCTACTCCTATTGAGCTGACTTTACATTCAGTTAATTCTTCTATTTTCTTTACGTAATTTTGTGCGTTTTCAGGAAGATCTTCAAATTTTCTTATTTTGCTTATATCTTCTGTCCATCCTGGCATCTCTATATATTCTATTTCCATATTTTCAACGATATCTAAATCTGCTGGAAATGATGTTAATGTTTTACCTTCATGTTTATAAGCAATTGCTATCTTCAATGATCCTATTCCACTCAAAACATCTAATTTTGTTAAATTGAGGTCTGTCATTCCGTTTATCATAACAGCATATCGTCCAACCACAGCGTCGAACCAACCGCAACGTCTGGGTCTTCCTGTAGTTGCTCCGTATTCTCCTCCAGCTTCGCGAATTTCATCTCCCATTTTGTCAAATAATTCAGTTGGAAATGGCCCAGCCCCTACTCTTGTAGTGTAGGCTTTCATAATTCCAATTATTGAATTTATTTTTGTTGGTGCCAGCCCTGTTCCGCTTGCAACACCTCCGATTGTTGGATTTGATGATGTGACAAATGGATAGGTCCCATGGTCTACGTCCAATAAAACGCCATTTGCACCTTCAACTAAAACTTTTTTTCCATCTTTAATAGCTTTGTGTAGATAATATGCACCATCTACTATCATAGGTTTTATTTTCTCTGTTAATTTTTTTAGTTCTGCTAATTCTGTTTCACTGTCGTATTCAAAATCTCCATACATTTTTTTGAACATTGCCAAATTTGCATGATATTTTTCTTCAAATTTATCCCATTTTAATAGATCGTGTATTCTGATTCCGTTTCTTCTTACTTTGTCTGTATAACATGGTCCTATACCTCTTTTTGTAGTTCCAACTTTTTTACCTCCTTTCATTTCTTCTTGTAGTCTATCTATGATTTTGTGGTATTCGAAAACTAGATGAGTACGATCAGCAATGAATAGTCTCCCTGCTGTGCTAATCCCACTTTCTTCTAATAATTCCACTTCTTCCATCATTGTTCCTATGTGTAGAACTACACCGTTTCCTATAAGGCATATGCAATTTTCATTTAGCATTCCTGATGGAACTAGATGAAAAACATATTTTGTTTTCTTTGTTGCGTCCTCTTTGTCTTGCAGATATATGGTGTGTCCTGCGTTTGCTCCACCAGCTGCACGTGCAACTATTTCATAAGTGTCGGATAATACGTCTACAAGCTTTCCTTTTCCTTCATCGCCCCATTGGGAGCCAAGAATTACGGCAACTTGTCCTAAATTGTTTGTGTGATTAGACATATGTGTAATATAGGGTAAAATTATTTTGAATGGTAGTTTGCATTGATATTAGCTGTTGCTATTTTGACATAAAAATTGTCTGATTTGAGATTTTTTTTGCCATAATCTTATTGGTACTTTATCATCCAAACGGAAATACATCCTAATTATTATCTTATGTTGACTACAGAACAAATATTGGCTCAAATCCCTTATGTTTTGACTGGTACTAATTTTCTTTCGCTTGGTGATAGGTATGAAGGCAAGGTTAGAGATAATTATTCTAAGGATGGTAGGCGAATTTTAATTGTTACTGATAGGCTTTCTGCTTTTGATAGAATTGTTACTTTAATCCCATTTAAGGGACAGGTTTTGAATCAGATGGCTAAGTTTTGGTTTGATCAAACTAAAGATATTTGCGGAAATCATGTGATAGAGTTCCCGGATCCAAATGTTGTTGTTGCTAAGGAATGTAAAGCTTTACCTGTTGAGATGGTGGTTCGTGGTTATATAACAGGTGTTACATCTACAAGTGCTTGGACGCATTATTCTAATGGTGTTAGGAATTTTTGTGGGAATGAGTTACCAGAAGGTCTTAAAAAGGACCAGAAACTTGATAAACCTATACTTACTCCTTCTACTAAGGCTGCACATGGTGAGCATGATGAATCTGTTTCTCGTGAAGAAATTCTTGAAAGAGGTGTTATTAGTGCTGAGCAGTTTGATGAAATGGCTGATAAAGCAATGAAATTGTATGCTCGTGGTGTTGAGATTGCTGCGAAACAGGGGATTATACTGGTTGATACTAAGTATGAATTTGGAACTGATTCTGATGGCAATATTGTTTTGATTGATGAGATACATACTCCTGATTCTTCGCGTTTTTGGTTTGCAGATGAATATGGTGGTAGGTTGGCTTCTGGTGTACCTCAGAAGAAGATTGATAAGGAGTATTTGAGAGAATGGCTGGCGGAAAAAGGTTTTGTTGGTGAGGGGGATGTGCCGGAAATTCCGGATGAAGTTAAGGTTGAAACAGCGCGTAGGTATATAGAGGCTTATGAATTGATCACTGGTCAGGCTTTTGTGGCTGAAGTAGGAAATGTAGGTGAAAGATTGGAGAAAAATTTGGCGCAATATATCTAGTTGTTAATTTTAGAGGGTTTGTTAGAATCGTGTTGTAATTTAAATTATTTATATGAAAGTTGTATTTTTATTAGGATCTAAGGTTGATATGAATTTTATTGAAGGGATGGATGAAGAGTTGAAAGGGTGGGGTGTTGATTCTGAGATAATTGTGGCTTCGGCACATAAGGTTCCTGAGAAAGTTTTTGAAATTGTTAGTAATAACAATGTTAGTGAAGAAGATTTGGTTTATGTAACAGTTGCTGGAAGATCAAATGGACTTTCTGGTGTAACCGCTGCAAACAGCGTTCACCCTGTGATTGCTTGTCCTCCACATAAATCAAAAGAGGATTTTATGGTGAATATAAATAGTACTTTGCTTATGCCAAGTGATACTCCTGTTTTGACTGTTATTGATAAGCAAAATGTTATTATGGCTATTGTTAGAATTTTTGCCCTTAAAGATTCTGAATTGAAGCAAAAAATGATGAATAGAATTTCTGAAATTAAAGCAAATTTTAACTAAAAAAATATGAATAATCCTTTATTGTCCGTTACTGCTCTTGATGGTCGTTATGCGTCTAAAGTTGAAAGTCTAAATCAGTATTTTTCTGAAGCGGCACTTATTAGGTATAGAATTTTGGTGGAGGTTGAGTGGTTTATTTTTATGTTTAATGAGATTCAATTGAAAGGTACAAGAGTTTTGAAATCTAGTGAATTGAAACTTTTAAGATCTATTTATGAAGAATTTGATGTGGAGGATGGTCAGAGAGTTAAGGATATTGAAAAAACTACTAATCATGACGTGAAAGCGGTTGAGTACTTTATTAAAGAAAAATTGAAGGATGGGCCTATTGAAAAGTATCTTGAATTTATACATTTTTCTTGTACTTCTGAGGATATAAACAACCTGTCTTATTCTTGTATGGTGAGGGATTTTGTGGAAAGAGAGTATGTTTTTATGGTTAGTATGATGATTCAAAAGATACATGCGATGGCGGTTAGGTATAAAAAAGTGCCTATGATGTCTAGGACTCATGGACAACCAGCTTCGCCAACAACTGTTGGTAAAGAACTATTAAATTTTGTGGCGAGATTGGAACGTGAATTGAATATTTTGGTTGAAGGTAACTTTTTGATGGGAAAGATTAATGGTGCTGTTGGAAATTACAACGCTCATTATGTGACTTATCCTGAAGTTGATTGGATGGCTCAAAGTGAGGCTTTTGTGGCAAGTCTTGGTTTGGTTCCAAATCTGTATACTGCTCAAATTGAACCGCATGATTGTTTGGCGGATGTTTTTGATTCTGTAAAAAGGATTAATAATATTGTTTTGGATTTTGATAGGGATATGTGGAGTTATATAAGTCTTGGGTTTTTTAAACAGAAAACTGTGAAAGGTGAGGTTGGATCTTCAACTATGCCGCATAAAGTTAATCCTATTGATTTTGAAAATAGCGAAGGGAATATCGGGCTTGCTAATGCTATGCTTGAACATATGGGATCAAAATTGCAGATTTCTCGTTGGCAAAGGGATCTTTCTGATTCTACTGTGCAAAGGAATATAGGTGCGGCTTTTGCTTATGCCGTTTTGGCTTATAAAGGAACTATCAAAGGTTTGTCTAAATGTGAGGTGAATAAGGAATTGATCAAATCTGATATTGAAGATAGATGGGAGCTTTTGGCGGAACCGATTCAAATGATGATGAGGAAGCATCTTATGCCTGGTGCTTATGAAAAATTGAAAGAACTTACGCGTGGTAAAGGTGGTGTGACAAAATCCGTGGTTACAAAATTTGTTAATTCTTTGGAGATTCCTGCTGCTGATAAAAAAAGGCTTTTGGCTTTAACGCCAGAAAAATATATTGGTTTGGCTGTTGAATTGGTTGATAGTTATCAATTAGGAATAGCTGCTGCCAATGAAGGCGGCTGTGGATCCGGAGGATGTGGAGGGTGTAAGGGGTGTTAGGCTAGTTTTGATTTTGTAATCTTAATTTTTTCCATATGTTTAAAAAAGTTGATCCGCGACAGTGTTTTCCTAAAATGGAAGAAGGATGGATTAAGTATTGGAAAGAAAATGAGATTTTTGAGAAATCTGTGAGTCAAAGACCTAAGGATAAGGAATATACATTTTATGATGGGCCTCCTTTTGCGACTGGTTTGCCTCATTATGGGCATATTTTAGCTGGTACTATGAAGGATGTTGTACCTCGTTATCAAACTATGCGTGGTCATAGGGTTGAAAGGGTTTTTGGTTGGGATTGTCATGGTTTGCCTATTGAAAATTTGATAGAAAAAGAACTTGGGTTGGAAACTAAGCAGGATATTGAAGAGAAATTGGGAGTGGATAAGTTTTGTGAGGCTTGTAGGGGAAGCGTTTTGAAATACACAGGTGAATGGGAAGAGGTGGTTTCTAGAATGGGGCGATGGGTTGATTTCAAGAACGATTATAAGACTATGAGTCCTGAATATATGGAGACTATATGGTGGGTTTTCCGTCAGCTTTGGGATAAGGATTATATTTATCAAGGGAAAAAAGCCATGCATGTGTGTCCGCGTTGTGTGACTCCTTTGTCGAATTTTGAAGTTACGCTTGGATATAGGGATGTTAAGGATAATTCAGTGATTTGGAAATTTCCTGTTCTTGGGCAGGAGAATACTCATTTGCTTGCGTGGACTACGACTCCTTGGAGTACTTTGGGTACTATGGGGCTTTCTATTGGGCCGAATTTTGATTATGTGAAGGTGAAAGTTGAAGATGAGTTTTTGATTTTTGCGAAAGATAGGTTGGAATTTGTTATGAAAAATATTGAAGATTATGAAATTGTTGAGGAAATGAAAGGAGCGGATTTGATTGGGCTTGAATATGAGCCTCTTCGTTATTGGTTTAGGGAATTGGAAGAATTATCTGGGAATGAGAATGTTTATAAAGTTTTCCCTGGTGATTATGTTGAGGTTTCTGAAGGTACGGGCATTGTTACTATCAATGGTGCTTATGGTGAGATTGATATGGAAGCTGCTAAGAAGAATGATTTGCCAATAGTGATGGATGTGGAAATGGATGGGGTTTTTAATGATTTGGCTAGAGATTATGCTGGGATGTATGTGAAGGATGCGGAGGTGAAATTGATTGAAGATATGCAGGCAGAGGGGAAAGTTCATCGTACGGAAAAATATAAGCATAGTTATCCTCATTGTTGGCGTTGTGATTCTGCTCTTTTGAATTATGCGACTGATGCATGGTTTGTGAGTATTGATAGGATCAAGGACAATATGTTGTCTGAAAATGCTAAAGTTCATTGGACACCTGAGCATGTGGGGCATGGACGTTTTAACGGTTGGCTGGAAAATGCTAGAGATTGGTGTATCAGTAGGAGTCGATATTGGGGAGCTCCTTTGCCTATCTGGGTTGGTGAGAAAACGGGTGAAATGTTGTGTATTGGGAGTATTGATGAGTTGGAAAAGCTTTCAGGTGAAAAAGTGGATGATTTGCATAAACATTTTGTTGATGAGATTACTTTTGAGAAAAATGGTGAAACTTATAGGCGTATTCCTGAGGTTTTGGATTGTTGGTTTGAATCAGGTTCTATGCCTTATGCGCAGCAACATTACCCATTTGAAAATAAGGGGAAGTTTGAAGATAATTTTCCGGCAAAATTTATTGCTGAAGGTCTAGATCAGACTAGAGGATGGTTTTATACTTTGATGGTTTTGGGTTGTGGTCTTTTTGGAAAAAGCCCTTATGAAAACGTGATTGTAAACGGAATGATTTTGGCTGAGGATGGTAAGAAAATGAGTAAAAAGCTTAAGAATTATCCTGATCCTACTGAGATTTTTGATAAATATGGAGCTGATGCTTTGCGTTTTTATTTGATGAATTCGCCTGTTGTGAAAGCTGAACCTTTGAGGTTTTCTGAAAAAGGTGTGAATGATGTGGTGAGGAAGATTTTATTACCTCTTTGGAATTCTTATTCTTTCTTTGTTACCTATGCGAACATTGATAAATGGGAACCAGGTGGGGAAAAGGGGATTCCTAGTTCAGATAATAAACTGGATAAATGGATTATTTCTGAGTTGGAGGAATTGTTGAAAGAATTGACTGATGAAATGGATAATTATGATTTGCAGCGTGCGACTGAGCCTATTGTTGAGTTTATTGATTCTCTTACTAATTGGTATATACGTCGTTCTCGTCGTCGTTTTTGGAAGTCAGAATGTGATGAGGATGAAAGTAGCGCTTATGCCACTCTTTATTATTGTTTGGTTAAATTTTCACAGATTTTAGCTCCGTTTACGCCTTTTATTGCTGAAGAAATTTATAAGAATTTAACTGGAGAGGAGTCAGTACATCTTTCTGATTGGCCTGAGTTTGATGAAGGGCGAATTGATTTGAAATTGAATGAGGAAATGGCTTTGGTGAGAAAAGTGGTTAATCTTGGGCATAGTTTGAGGGCGAAAACGAAGATGAAGGTGAGGCAGCCATTGGCAAAGGTTCAGATTGCTTTACCTGAAGGTGTAGCCCCTGCTTTGATTGGAGGTCAGAAGGATGTGATTTTGGAAGAATTAAATGTGAAAGAATTGGAAATTTTGGATGGTGGAGCGGATTTGATTGAAGTACAAATTCAAGTTAATTCTCGTGTGTTGGGGCCAAAATATGGAGGAGATGTTCAGAAAATTATTCAAATGGTTAAGGCTGGTGATTTTAAGGTTGATAATGGAAAAGTTTTGGTTGGTGATTTTGTTTTGGAGGGGGATGAGGTTGAAATCGGTTGCAAAGGAAAAGATGGAGTTGATGCTGAAAGCGATGGTGGAGTTGTTGTGATACTTGACACTGAGCTCACTGATGAACTTTGTCGTGAAGGATATATGCGTGATGTTTTGAGACATATACAGGATTTGCGTAAAGAAGCTGATTACCAAGTGGATGATAGAATTAAGGTAGAAATTGCAACTGAAGGCGAGGTTGCTAAGGCTGTTTCTGAATTTGCTGATTATATAAAAGATGAAACTTTGGCTGATGAAATTCTTAATTCTGTTGACCCAGGGGCTGATGCTGAAAAAGAGTTTGAACTTGATGGGGTAAAGGTAGTTGTTGCTGTTCGAAAGTAAATTTGCTATCTTTCTTTTGACCTATATAAATCCTAAATTTCCTATGGGTATACTGATGAAGCCTTTTATGGGCGTATTTATAAACGCATTGACTCTCTTTTTTCTCGCTAGATTGGTTGAAGGTGTGAGTTATACTGGAGGTTTGAGATTTCTTGTTTTAGGTGGTGTGCTTGTTGGTATTATTAATTTCTTTGTTAAACCAATTTTGAAATTGATAGCTTTGCCTGTGATTGCTTTGACTGGAGGGATTTTTTTGATTGTTATTAATGTTGGACTTTTGTGGTTTCTTAGCTATTTTTTTAGCATTGCTCAATTTCAAGATGTGTCTCTGACCTTTTCTAATTTCGAAAGTTATGTTATAGGTGCTATCGTATTTGGCGTGATTAATTGGGCCTTACATTTAATTGATTAACTAATAAAAAAATGCAAACAACTTTAATGGTTTTCCAGGTTATTATTTCACTGCTTCTTTCAATTGCAGTTCTTGCGCAAAATAGAAGTGCTGGTTTAAGTGCTACTTTCGGTGGAAGTGGTGGTTTTCATGCTAGCAAAAGAGGTGCTGAAAAAGTTCTATCTACAGCTACTATTGTTTTGATAGTGTTGTTTATTGTGAATTCTCTGGCTTTCCTTTTTGTCTAATATTTTTTAATGATTAATCCAATCAAAGCAGTCTTTGCAGTTTTTAAGACTTATGACTATAGAGATAAGTTTTTATCTGCCTTGGCTTTGGTTGTGTTTTTGTTGATGATTATTAAATTGATTTTATTTCCATATGGTTTGTTTGGGTTTGGATCTATGTCGATTTATACTGAGGGGATTGTGGCGAGCAAGGGGATTCAAAATATAAATCCGCTTTTTATTGATTATAATGAGGCTGATAGGGAAGTTTCGCGTTTGGTTTTTTCAGGACTTATGAAATATGATCCTGTAAAACGTGCTGTGGTTGATGATATGGCTGTTTTGACGATTAGTGCTGATAAAACTGAATATACATTTACTTTAAAAGAGGGAATGAAATGGCATGATGGTGAGGATGTTACTGCTGATGATGTTTATTTCACTTTTCATGATCTTGTTTTACACCCTTCTTTCCAAAATGAAATCTTGAAAACTAATTTTGCAGGTGTGGAAATTGAACGGATTGATGAAATGACTGTTAAATTTACTTTGGAAAATCCGAATATCTTTTTTATTAGTAATTTAACTACTGGGATTTTGCCAGAGCATATTTTGAAAAATGTTGATCCTTTTGATCTTTTGCAAAATGATTTTAATAAAAAACCTATTGGAACCGGACCTTATATGGTGACTGAACCTGTGGAAATTTTTCAAAATGAGCGTACTCAATTGACTCTTAGTCGTAATCCTTATCATTATGATTCTTTGCCAGAAATTGAATATATGAGATTTGTGGTTTATCCTACTATGGCTCAGTTATTAGATGATGTAAATGTTGTGAATGGTGTTGTGAAAGTGACTGGAGATTATTTGGTTGATTTTGATAATAATAGACGTTTTGAAAATATCGTTTATGAATTGCCTCAATATGTTGCTGTTTTTATGAATATGGATTCTAAAATTTTGAAGGATGATTTGAAAGTGCGATTGTCTTTGCAAAAGGCTATAGACAAGGATGTTTTACTTGATGGAGATGTCGATAAAAAAAGGGTTGATACTCCTTTGATGGAATTGAATCAAGAAGAATGGGAATATCAAGCTAGTGTGGTGGAGGCTCAAGGGGCTTTGAAGGATTCTGGTTATACTTATCAGGAGGGGGATACTGAGAAAGTTGGAATTCGTTATGACGAGGATGGGAATGCTTTGGAATTACGAATGATTGCAAGAGCTTATAAAGAGGGGACTTATCAATATGAGGATGCTTTGAAAACTGTGGATTTTTTGCAAGATTCTTGGGAGAGTATAGGTTTTGCAATTCAGGTTGAATTTCTGCCTTTGGCTGAGTTTAATGATAGGATTATGGCTAGACAATATGATTTGTTGTTGGTTGGGCAAAATCTTGGATATAATTTAGATACTTATTCTTATTGGCATTCGGCGCAAGCTACCCCTTTAGGTCAGAATTTATCAAATTATAGAAGTTTTCAAGTTGATTCTTTAATTGAAGATATTCGTTCTACTTTTGATCTTGAAAAAAAAGAAATGAAATTGACGGAATTGGCTGAAAAATTAAAAGAAGATGTGCCGGCTATTTTTCTCTATAGGCCCTTATATTATTATGCTAATGATTCTAAAATATCAGGTTTGTCTATGGATGGCGTTGTTTTTCCAAGTGATAGATTTTCCGGAATTAGTGATTGGAAGTTTGAAAAATAGGTGAGAGGTAGAAGATGAGTTTTTTCTCTTTACTTATCTTTTGTTTTTCTGTATTTATATATGGCCTTTAATTTAAGAATGATGCAAGTAGTACTAAACAAAGATGTAAAAAAGTTAGGATATAGGGGAGAGGTTGTTGAGGTTAAACCTGGGTTTTTCCGAAATTTTTTGTTCCCAAATAGAATGGCAGATGTTGCTACGCCGTCAAGGTTGAGGGTTGCAGAAAGCCGCAAGGATAAGTTGGTTATGAAGAAACAACAGGTTTTGGAGAATGCTCAAGAGGTTATTGAAGGTTTGAAAGGTCTTAAAATTACTATTACAGAAAAAGTTAATGATAAAGGACATTTGTATGCTGCTGTTTCAGAATCTGAAATAGTAGAAGCGGTTGAGGCTGCTTCAAAGGTTAAATTAGCACCTGAATGGATAAAAATGGAGCAAATCAAGGAAGTTGGAGAATATTCTGTTCTTATTCATCTTGCTAAAGATATGGAGGAAACGATTACTGTTATTGTAGAAGCTTCAAATGAATAGGGGGAAAGTTTTAGCCATAGATTATGGTAAAAAGATGGTCGGGTTAGCAAGTGGAGATTTTGAGCTTGCTATGGCTTTACCACGTGATGTTTTGTTGAATAAAGGTGCTGAGGACTTGCTTGGAAAGATTTTGGCCATATGTGCTGAATTGGAGGTTGTTTTGATTGTTATGGGAATTCCTTCAGAAGAAAATCCTATTGTTAAAGATATACGGCTTTTTGCTGATTTGTTGAGGGGGGCTGGTCAAAAAGTAGAGTTTATAAATGAAGATTTTACTTCCCTTGAAGCGGAACAGATGATGGGGGATCATAAAAGTGGACGTTTAGATGCTAACGCTGCTCAGATTATTTTGCAGAGATTTTTTGATGGTGTATTGTAATACGTGAGATCTAAAAAATAATATATAAATTATGAAAATTGTAAGCACTGACCAAGCTCCTTCTGCTATAGGTCCTTATTCTCAAGCTGTAGTGACTGGTAATTTGGTTTTTTGTAGTGGTCAGATACCTTTGATGGCTAATGGAACTTTGCTTGAAGGAGGTGTTGATCTTCAGACTAAACAGGTTATGTCTAATTTAGCTGCTGTTCTTGCTGCTGCTGGTACAGATTTTACTAAGGTGGTTAAAACTACAATTTTCCTATCTGACATGGGGGATTTTGCAGCTGTAAATGAAGTTTATGCTTCTTATTTTGGAGGTGAAAGCAAGCCAGCTCGTGCTACTGTTGAGGTGTCTTGTTTGCCAAAAAATGTGGCAGTTGAAATAGAATGTATTGCTGAAATTTAGAATGTTTTGGTAAGTTTCATTTTTTTCTTAATATTTCTATGCCCGGTAGTTCTTTTCCTGATAGAAATTCTATACATGCTCCGCCACCGGTTGAGATATGAGTGAAATTATCTTTTTTAAGATCAAAGCGTTTAATGCAATCTGCGGTGTCTCCGCCACCAACTATTGATGTGCAGTCGCTTTTTGCTATTGATTCTGCGATAGTTTTAGATCCGTTTTGGAATGGTTTTAATTCATAAAGACCTAAAGGCCCATTCCAAATTACTGTGCCGGATTTATCTATTATTTTTGCATATTTCTCTGCTGTTTTCGGTCCTATGTCTAATATTTTCATATTTCCTGATACTTGCTCTGTTGATACTGTTTTTGCATCTGTGTTTTCACTGATTTCTTTGGCTACAACCACATCATTTGGTAATTGTAGCATCCCTGGTTTTGCTGATGTCATTATATTTTTAGCAATATCTGTTTTGTCAGTTTCACACAATGATTCTCCTATGTCTTTTCCTTCAGCGTGTAGAAATGTATTTGCTAGTCCACCACCTATTAAAAAATAGTTAGCTTTTTTTATGAAATTTTGAATAACGCCTATTTTAGTATCAATTTTTGCACCACCGAAAATCATTGTAAGTGGTGGGGAGACCTCTTTTTCTAATAGAGGTGATAGTGATTTTATTTCCTTTTCCATAAGTCTGCCTGCGTAGCTTGGTAAGTGTTTTGCTAATCCCCAAGTTGAGGTGTGTTTTCTGTGTGCTGTTCCAAAAGCGTCATTTACAAAAATATCGCCTAAATTTGCTAATTCTTCTGTGAATTTTCCATCGCAAACTTTTTCCTCAGGTCTAAATCGTATATTTTCTAACATTACTATTTCGCCTTCTTTCATTTTTTTAATTGCCTCGCATACTTCTATTCCTAGAATAGTGTCTGTTTTTATTACTTTGATTCCTGTCGTTTTATGTAAATGTTTTGCGATTTTATCTAATTTTAATTCTTGTTTATATTCCCCTCCAGGTCGACCTAGATGTGTTATTAAAATTATTTTAGCTTCGTTTTTTTGTAAAAATTTTATTGTTGGGAGTGCAGCTTGTATTCTGCTGTCATCTTGAATTTCTCCGTTTTTCTTAAGTGGAACATTAAAGTCAACTCTGAGGAGGACTTTTTTTCCTTCTATATTTCTTATGTCATCTAATGTATTGATTTTCATAATTTATTTCTTACTAAGTATTCTTGTAAAAGTGTGGCCTGTGCTACATATTTTCCTTTATTTAATCCATTTTTACTTATGCGATGTTTGGCTTGTTCTTGATTTTCACATGCTAAGATTCCAAATCCTATTGGGATTGATCCTTCATTTGTTTGAAGTTGCATTAGGCCCTCATATGTTGTTTTTGTGACTAATTCATAATGAGTAGTTTCACCTCTTATGACAACTCCTAGGGCGATAATCATATCTCTTTTTCTGAAATGCATCACTTTTTTACAAATAAATGGGATTTCTAAGGCACCTGCAACTTTAGTTATATGAATGTTTTCTTCTTTTATTCCATTGCGTAATAATTCTTGTTTTGTGTTTTCTAATAATTCATCTGATAATGTTTGATGAAATGTGGACATTACTATGGATATTTGAAAACTGCTTCCGTCTATATGAAATTCTTCTTTTTTTTCTGTTTCCATGGTGATTATATTAGATTTCTATCTTTTAAAAATTCGTATTTAGTCTCCTTTTCTTTTTGATTTAATAGGTTTTCCAGATAGCGTGCAATTAAATCTATTTCCAGGTTTACTATGCTTCCTTTTTTTAATTCTTTTAAATTAGTTTTTTCTAAAGTATGTGGGATGAGTGCTACTGTAAAACTTTTATCTTCTAGTTTAGATACGGTTAGACTAACTCCATTAACTGTGATGGAACCTTTGAATGCTATGTATTTTCTTAACTTTTTTGGTGTTTTTATTGAAATTTCTGTGTTTTTGCCGTTTTTTTTGATAAAAATTATTTCTGCTGTTGAATCCACATGTCCTTGTACTAAATGTCCGTCAATCCCTTGATTTAGGGTCATTGCTGACTCTAAATTTACAATACTGCCTATAATTAATTTAGAAAGATTTGTTTTGTTTAAGCTTTCTTCCATAACATCGAATTGAAATGATTCTGTGTCAATTGCTGTAATTGTCATACAAGCTCCGTTTACAGCAATTGAATCTCCAATTTTTTTACCATCTAGAATTTCTGATGCTTTGATTAGAAAAGTTTTAATTTTTTCTGTTTCATCTATTCTTTTTACTTTGCCTAGTTCTTTTATGATTCCTGTAAACATGCAGCTAATCTACCTTAGCCTTTGTGTTGTCGCAAGGGGATAGATAAGTTTTGAAATGTTAAAAAAAATTTAAGTTAATTTAACGGAAATTTAATCTTTGTTTGCTAAAAATTAATTATTATTTTTAACCAAAAAATTATGAAAAGTTATAACCGTGTTATGCTTGTAGGGCATTTAGCAGCTGATCCTGAGATGAGGAAGACTAAAAATGGACGTAATGTTACTAATTTTCCTATAGCTATCAATAGGAAATCCCTTGATAGTAAGGGGAATAAACAGGAGGTAGCTGATTTCCATCGTGTTGTTGCATGGCAAAGACTTGGAGAGATTTGCAAGAAATATCTTAGAAAGGGAATGCCAATTTTGCTTGAAGGTAGGCTTGTAAATGTTAGTTTTGAACCTGAAAATGGAAAAAAACAATATAGAACTGAAATTATTGCAGAATCTTTGCAAATTCTTAGTTGGAAAAAGTCTCAATCTGGTACAAATGAGGTTTCTATTGATCCTGTTGTAGGTTCTGAAGAAAAAGAATTGGTGGAAGTTTGATTCCTTGAGACCTTATTGTGTTATTAGTTGGACTTTTATCGTTTGCTTTTCTATAATATGTTGTAGTTAAACCTAACCTATGCTGATATTTCAATATAAGTGTGAAGATTGTAGTTCAATTTTTGAACATTTGGCGGCCACTTTGTTTAAGTTAGATCTTGCTTGTGTAGCTTGTGGTTCTCAAGATATTCTAAGGGCGGATGATGTTTGTTTTTATCCCAATAAGGTTTTTTGTCCTCATACGGGAAAAGTGGAAGTGGAAAATGTAAAAAAACAATTGGGGCATATTATGATTAATAAACAACAATCTTGCACTGGTTGTTCTGGTTCTAAAAAAAAATGTAAAAAAATATTATGATTAAAATTCAAAGAAGGGTAGTTTATCTTATGTTTTTGGTTTTTTTATCAGTATTTTTTTTAGGTGCTTGTCGTACAAAAGAAGCTGTAGTGGCAAAGGAGACTTATGAAGGTATTGAATTGACTTATTATAAAATGTTTGATGATTCCGCTGTTTTTGAGCCTATTATTGCTCAGTATGAGGCTGATCATCCTGGGCTTTCCATTAATTATAAACAATTTACGGATTTTGATGAATATCAAGATCTTATTTTGAATGAAATGGCGGAAGGAGAAGGGCCGGATATTTTTTCTATGCAAAATACTTGGTTTACTCGAAATTATAAAAAATTAGAGCCTATGCCTGAACAGTTTGGTTCACTTGATGATTTTGCTGCTACTTTTGTTGATGTGGCTTATAAAGATTTAGTTCGTACAGACAAGAATGGTGTTGAACGTATTTATGGGGTGCCTTTAACGGTTGATACTTTAGCTCTTTATTATAATAAGGATCATTTTGAAGATAGAATTCCAAATAAAGGTAAGCCTTCTGATACTTGGGAGGGGATTAAAGAGGATGTTGTTCTTTTAAATAAAGAGGATAATAGTTTTGAGCGATTTGAAGTTTCAGGAATTGCTATGGGACGTGCTGATAATATTAGCAGAGGTGTGGATATTTTATATCTACTTTTTTTACAATATGGTGTTGATTTTTATAATGAAAATATTTCACAAGCGATTTTTGCTGGCCAACAAGGAGGTTTTACTAATTATCCTGCTTTGGAGGCTTTAGATTTTTATACTAGTTTTGCTGATGAAGACAAAAAGCATTATTCTTGGAATCAGTTTATATCTGACAGTGATTCTGATGGAAAAGAGTTAGATGCTTTTGCCCGTGGACAAGTCTCAATGATACTTGGTTTTTCTTATTCTTATGATGATATTTTAAATACAATTAATGTATTGAAGTCTAAAGGTGTAAAAACAATTGATCCTGATATGATTAAAATAGCTCCTGTACCACAGGTGTTTGACCCTGATGTTTCTACTGAAAAAAGAGTTACTTATGCTAATTATTTTTCTGAAACAGTTTCTAGAAATTCTGAATATCCAGATATTGCTTGGGATTTTCTTATTGAATTGACTAAGCGTGAAAATTTAGAATATTATTTTGATAAAGTTCACAAGCCAACAAGCCGTCGTGATATGATAGACGATCAGAAAAATAATCCTATTTATGGTGTTTTTGCAACTCAAATAGGTTTTGCCGAGAGTTTTCCTATAGTTGATTATTATACTTATAAGAGAATTTTTTCTGAAGTAATTAAGGCTGCTAATGACGTCAATGTGTCTAGAGCTGGATTGGTTGATGCTCAGGATCAAATTGATGCATTACTGCCTGCAGAAGGATTAATTGTTCCGAAAGTTGAGATTATTGAAGAAATAGTTGAATGATAACACGATATTGTTTTTACCTTTTCTTTGCCTTAATTCCTTTTCAGATTAAAACTTTTTTGTTTGGAGCTGATTTGTATGTTGGTGGTTTTTTCAATACTTATACAAGTGTTTTTTTATATTTGAATGAAATTGTTTTATTAGTTGCTTTTGTTTTTCTTGGGATTGATTTGTTGAGAGGAAAGCTAGATTTTAATATAAAGATTGATTCTAAATTTCTTGTTTTATTTATGTTTTTCTTTTTTTCTATTATTTTGAGTTTCTTTTTTTCTGTTGATTTGTTTAATTCACTAATTTATTTGTTACGATTCTTTGAATTTTTTCTGATTTATTTGATTTTGATTTCTAATGTTTTAAATATAAAAATTGTTTTCAAAATTTTTATATCTACGATGATTTTTGTTTCTTTCATTGGGATATTTCAATTTTTGTTTCAACATTCATTAGGTTTTTCTTTTTTGGGTGAACCTTTGCTTGATGCCAAGCAGCTAGGTGTTGCTAAATTTGATTTCTTTGGACAAACATATTTACGTTCCTATGCTACTTTCCCTCATCCTAATATTTTTGCCGGTTATTTAACTTTTGCTATATTCATGGTTCTGGAATTGCATTCGAAGTTTTTTAATAAAAAAATGATTTGGCTTGTTTTGAGCTTATTTGTTTTTGCTTTGTTTTTTACTTTTTCTCGTTCTGCAATTCTTGCACTAATTCTGTTTTTGTTTTTTCGGTCTAAATTTAAATGGAAATATTTGTTTTTATTGGTTCTTCCTGTGTTGATATATTTTTCTTTTGATTTACATGAATTGGCTATTTCCGAACGTATTGAATATGTGTTTATTAGTTTGAAAATGTTTGCTGATAATATTTTTGGAGTCGGTTTGGGGAATTTTACGAATCTTGCTAATGATTATTCTGTAGTAAAATTAGAACCATGGAATTTACAGCCTGTTCACAATATATTTTTACTGATTTTATCTGAACTTGGAGTTATAGGTTTTTTTAGTTTTATTTCAATTTTTGTTTATTTATTTAAGCGTTCTCGCTTATCTTATGTTTCATCTTTAGGATTTCTTTTTATTGTTTTTGTAATAGGGCAATTTGATCACTATTTCATTTCTGTATATCAAGGACAATTTTTACTTTTTTGGGCTTTTTCTTTTGCTACTTTAAATCGTTCTTGTTTCCGTTGATAAAATCAGATATTTTGCAGGCTTTTTTCCCTTCAATTTGAACTTCTGATGGTGTTATGACACCATCACCTGTGCCAATCATAAGTTTTTTGCCATTTAATTTAAATTCTCCTATTTCTAAATTGCCATCTTCTTTTTCAGCTTGAATTATTTTAAGTTTTTTGTTTTTGAAATTTGTGTAAATTCCAGGCCAAGGTGTAAAGGCTCTCATCATATTCATTATTTCTGTAGCAGATTTGTTCCAATCTATTTTCCCGTCTTCTTTTTTGATTTTTTTACAGTGACTTGCTTGTTTATGGTTTTGAGGAATTTCTTTTAAATTTTCTTCTACAATGTCATGCAAAACACTAGGCAAAATTTCTCCTCCTAAAAATGATAATTTTGTACTTAATGTTTCTGATGTGTCTTTGGGGCTAATTGGCATTCTTTTGACTATGTAAACTGGGCCATGATCCAATTTTTCATCCATTTTCATGATTGAAATTCCTGTTTGATCATCTCCCTTTAAAATCGATTGTTGAATAGGGGAGGCACCTCTGTATTTTGGTAAAAGTGAGGCGTGGACATTGATTGAACCATATGTGGGTATATCTAAAATTTTTTTTGGCAAAATCATTCCAAAAGCAATTACTATAAAAAAATCTGCTTTGATATTTGCAAGATTATCATATAGTTCTTCATTATTTTTTGGTTGTATAACTTTGAGTCCTATTTTTTCAGCCAATACTTTAACTGGTGGAGGCGTTAACACTTGTTTACGTCCAACAGGTTTGTCTGGTTGCGTAACTACTGTTACTATATCAATATTTGGATCATTTGAGAGTGAATTTAGACTTGCTAATGCGAACTCTGGTGTTCCTAAGAAAACTATTTTCATGAAATTGTATTGAAAGAATTTATTGGACGATAATATTTTGAATTATAATACTTTTTTGAAATTTACAGAATATATAATTTATTCTTTTTTAATTTTTTGTTTGAGATTATCTATTGCTTTGTTAAATTATTAGTATGTTGAGAAAATTATTAGCTAGTTTTTGTATCTCTGCCTTTGTATTAAGTTTTGTCTCTTTTATGTTTGTTTTTGGAACGTATAAGACCTTTTCTGATGACAGCTTTTATTCTGATAATTTTTATGAACTTTATAATGAATTTTTAATTGAAAAGATAAATGATTATGTATTTGAAAATACTGATTTTGGTTTAAATAGAGAGGAATTGGAGGATTTTGTTTCTACTTCTATTTCTAAGGATGATTTGAGATTTTTGTTTGATGATGTGGTTAATCAGTTATTTAACACAGATTTGAAAAATACAGATAAACTACATGTGAAAATCCGAATTTCTGAGATTTTTGAGAATAATCCTGAATTTTATTCTAACTTGAGTAATTTACTTTATGATCATTTGATTTTATGTGAGGATAATGAAGGTCATTTAGATAAAAATGGGAAATTTATTTGTATTCCTGATGATTTTTCTGATGTTGATTTAGCAGCTAATGTTAAATCTATTGTAGATTATGAAATTTTATCTGATATTCCGGATGAATTTATTTATGACTTGCCTTTTAAAATTGATGGTACTTTTTCTGATTTTTTGATGGAAATGTATTCTGCTTTTTTCTTCTTTTCTCTTTCCGCTTTGACTATTTTGTTGTTTATTATAGCTTTACTAATTTTTAGTCCGGTCTATTTGGTGATTATGTGGATTGCTAAAGCTTTCTTCTTTTCTTCTCTTTCCCTTAGTGTTTTATTGGTCTCGATACTGTCTTTACCGTCTTTGCTTTTTCCTTCTCAAAAGGATATTATTATTTTGTATGATGTGACCTTGGGAGTTGTTGCTAATTATTTATTGTATTCTTTTGCAATTCCAATATTTGTTTTGTCGGTTTTAATTTGGTTTTTAATGGGACATAATAAACACAAAGAATGACATATAATCGTTATATAGGCGGGATTACTATTGCTGGATTTTTATCTCTTTTTGCATGGTTACTTGTAATAAATAAATTATCTCCTTTTGAGAATTTGGGGTTAGCGTTAACGCTTTTTTTTATTACTTTTTTTATTATGATGACGTCTTTATTGACTGTTTTTGGTTTTTATTTTCGTGTTTGGTTGTTTAAGAATGATATTTTCTATAAACATATTAATATAGCTTTGAGACAAGGAGTTTTCTTGAGTTTGATTGCTGTATTTTGTCTTGTTTTTCAAATGCTCCGAGTTTTAACTTGGTGGTCAGGTTTTTTGATTGTGATTATAGCTGTGTTATTGGAGTCTTATTTTTCGGCTAAAGATTCTGAATATTGATGTTTTAAAACTCTTAGTTTGTTTAATGGCCACCATACAACCCAAGCTTTTCCACGTATGTTTTCTTTTTTTATAAAAGCATTTGGATTATCTTCATTACAATCTGTTGTTATGCGGCTTTGAAAGCAGCTTCTTGAATCTGTACTGGAATGTCTATTATCTCCTAAAAGAAAATACTGTCCTTCTGGAACTTTAAAGTTACCACTGTGATATTTTTCTGTATGCCCTTTATTTTCTTTGTTTAAATAAGGTTCTTCTAATTTTATTGTTTCATTTGTTCCAGCTTTTTTGATATAAACATATCCTTTTTTTATACTTATTTCATCACCTGGGGTTCCAATTACTCTTTTAATGAAATATTTATCTTTATCATGAGGAGATCGAAATACAACAACATCTTTTCTTTGTGGTTTCCCCAATATGTATAGGGCTTCATTTATTATGATTTTTTCACCGAAACTGGTTTCACAATGTTCTTCTATATAGTTTAATGTGTTGCACATTGATGATCCTGATACGTCAAACGGTGCTATAATCCATGTTTGAATTACAATCACAAGTCCAATGATAATTCCTAGGTTCATCGCTAGGTCTAATACCCAAAGTAAAATTTTCTTATTTCTTTCTTTCATATCGGGAAATATTCTATCTGCTTTGCTTTTTATTTACAATGTCTTATATAATGTTCCCGTAACTCATTTTGAATGGCAAAAAAAAACAAGAAAAACTATTTTTTTAGACGATATTTGGATGATGGTGAAAGTATTATTGAGGTGGCACATAGACATGTTCTTATTTTAAAGGTTGATTCTGTTAAAACTACTTTTTTTGGATTATTAATTCCAACTTTTTTGTATTGGCTTTTTCCGCAAGGGGTGTTTTTTTGGGGAATATGGGCTATTATTGGTTGTTTTGGATTACTCTATCATTTTATTGATTGGTACTATGATGCTTGGATTTTGACTGATGTTGGTATTATTGATATTGAGAGAAATGGTCTTTTTGATTTTACTTCTACTAGAGTTGACTATCATATGATTGAAGGTATTTCGTATACGATTAATGGTGTTTGGAGGACTCTTTTTAATTATGGTGATATTATTGTTGATAAATTGGGTACGAAAACTTCGGTAAAGTTAAAAGATGCGGCTAACCCCAAAAGATTGGAGCGTGCTGTCATGAGATATCAAGAGAAATTTGTTAATTCAAAAAGTATTCGTGATCATCATGCTTTAAAGGATATGTTGTCTGAAATGATTGCCTATCATGTGCATAGTCAAAAAATTAATAAGAAAAAATGAATATTTGGATTCTTGCTTTATTGATATTTTTTGCTTTTGATTTACTTATTGTACTTTGGATTTATTTTAGGAAGAAAAAAATGACTAATCTTTCAGCTCCTGCACTTTTATATATTCAAATGCACTGGATTAGAATAATTGACTCTTTTCATGTACATCCTGGTCAAGCGGTTTTAGATGCTGATAAATTATTGGATTATGCTTTAGGTCAGCATGGTTTTATTGGTGCATTAGGGGAGAAATTAAAGAAATCTGGTTCTAAATTTAGTGATTTAAATTCTATATGGGATGCACATAAGCTTAGAAATAAGCTTGCACATGAGCTTAATGAGGTGTCTGCAAAAGAAGCGAAAAAAGCATTGTCTTATTTTAAGCAAGGCTTGAATGATTTGGGAGGTAAGTTATAATGTTGATGATAATTTAATTTTCTATATGGAATTGGAAGCAGTTATTGGTTTGGAAATTCATGCTCAAATATCTTGTAAGACAAAAATGTTTTGTCGTTGTGATAATGACTCTTGGGATAAGGAACCTAATATTAATACCTGTCCTGTGTGCATGGGATTTCCTGGTCAATTGCCGGTTTTAAATGGTGACGCTGTGGAAAAGGGGATTAGGGCTGCACTTGCTTTGAATTGTAATATTCCTGAATCTTGTAAGTTTGATAGAAAAAATTATTTTTATCCTGATAGTCCAAAAGGTTTTCAGATTTCTCAATTTGATGAGCCTATTTCTGAAAAAGGATGGGTAGATGTTGATGTTATTAATAAAAATAATGGGGAGGTTTCTAAAATTAAAGTTGGTGTGACTCGTTTGCACCTTGAGGATGATGCAGGGAAATTGACTCATGTTAGAAATGGTTCTTTAATTGATTTTAATAGGTCTGGGACTCCTCTTATGGAGATTGTGTCTGATCCGGATTTGAGGTCTGCTGCTGAGGCTGCTGCTTATGCAAGAGAGGTTCAAAAAATTGTTAGATATGTTGGAAGCAGTGAGGCTGATATGGAAAAGGGGATGATGAGATTTGATGCTAGTGTTTCTATTCGTCCAAAAGGAGAAGATAAATTGTATCCTAGGGCGGAAATTAAAAATTTGAATTCATTTAGGGCTTTGGAAAATGCTGTGAAATATGAAATTAAAAGACAAAAAGATTTGTGGAATAGAGGGGAGGGCTTGGAAGAGGCCATAACTGTTGGTTGGGATGACGAAAAGGGTAAGACGTTTTTCATGAGGAGCAAGGAAGATAGTGATGATTATAGATATTTTCCTGAACCTGATATACCGCCTTTGTGTATAGATAAGGAGACTGTGGAAAAATATAAATCTGAAATTCCAGAATTACCTAGTGTGAAAAAGAAGAGATATATGGAAGGTTTTGATTTAAATGAAGATGATGCGCGTATTTTATCTAGTGATTTGAAATTAGCTCAATATTTTGAAGAAGTTTTGGCTAAAACCAATGACCCTAAGCGTGCAGTTTCTTTTATAAATACAGTTTTGATGAAGTACTTGCGTGAGGAGTTGATTGAAATTGATGAGCAAAAGGTGTCTTCTGAAATGATGGCTGAGTTGATTAATTTGGTTAAAAATGGAGATATTTCAAATAACGTGGCTAAAACTGAGGTTTTTGAAGAGATGTATGAAAATGGTAAAAGTCCTTCTAAAATCGTGAAGGAAAAGGGCTTAAAGCAGGTGAGTGATACTGGTGCTATAGATATTGCTTGTCAGAAAGTTATTGATGCAAATCCTGGTCCGGTTGAAGATGTTAGGGGTGGGAAAGATAAGGCTATAGGGTTTTTGGTTGGTATGGTTATGAAAGAAATGAAAGGTCAGGCTAATCCAAAAATGGTTAATGATGCTATTCGAAGGATGATATCTTCATAAATTTGTGCTATAATATATGTGGGTATATTGAAAAATAATTTATTCTTATGTTTGCAACTTCAGGTGATATGTTGAATATGTCTCTAGCCATAGGATTTATAGTTTTGGTTATATTTGTTTCAATTCTGATTTTTTATGCGATTTTGATTTTGCGTGATGTTTCAAAAGTTGTTGATGATGTGTCTGAAGTTGTTGACAAGGTTCACAAAACTTTGGTTCAACCTTTGAGAGCAATAGATTATGTTATTGAAAGAGCTCAGCCTTATATAGACATGGCCTTGGAAAAAAAGTTTAAATCTAAAAAGAAAACAAAATAGTATTTATATTAAAGTTTAGTTTTTAAAGCTTGATTTTAAAATAATTAATGGGAATTTTATTGTGGCATTGTAAATGCGATAGATTCTTGTCGGTTCTTGAATTATGCGATAAAACCATTCTAATCCTGTTTTTTGAATCCACTTTGGGGCCCGTTTGCGCTCTCCTGCTATAAAATCAAATGCACCGCCTACGCCTACTGCTAATTTGATGTTCTTGAGCTTTTTAAGGTGTCTTGTGATCCATATTTCTTGTGCTGGTGCGCCATAAGCTACGAATAAAATTTCTGCTCCACTTTTGTTTATTCTATCAATGATACCTTTTGCCTCTGATTCTTGAGGGGAGCCTGAATATGTTTCTACAATTTTATTTGTATTTAGTTTTTCTGATGCTCTTTTTGCTACGCCTTTTTTTGCACCTAATAAGAAGATTTTTCTGTCTGTTTGTTTAACTATGGTTTTTAACAAATCTACGCCTGTAATTCTTTCAGGTAGTGTTGTACGAATATATTTTGGGTAAATAGCAATTGTTGATAATGAAAAGATCCATTTAAATAGTTTAACTATCTTTGATTTATGTTTTTTTGATGTTTCAAAATATTTGGCTGCCCAAAGTATGCCTATTCCATCTGGTACGCTTAGATCTGCGTGATTTAAAATTTTGAGAAATTTAGGATTTTTGTGTGATTCTAAGACTATTTCAGGATTTGGTGTTACTATGTAACGTTGTTTGTTGCAATTCTCCCAACTTAAAATTTCTGAAGATACGTCTTCAAATGTAGTTTCAGTGAATTTAACTTTTAGGATTTTTTGCATATTATGACGATGTTACGGTCTTTTTTTTCTAATAGAATTGTGAATCCTGCATTGATTAATAATTTTTTCAATTCTTTTATGGTAAATGCGTAATAATATCTTTTTACTCCAGATTTTCCCCAGGGGATCAATGTGTCACGCCAATCATATTTACCTAATGATAATATATGTTGTAGTCTGGCTTTCCAAATGTACTTTTTGTATTTCTTTTGGAATAAATTCCATACAGTTATGATTAGAATTCCATTATTCTTTAAAATTCTATTAATTTCTTTTAAAGATTTTTCTCTTAATTCTTTGGATGGAAGGTGATGAAAAGATGCTATTGCTGTAACGACATTTATTGAATCTGATTCACATCCTGTTTTTAGCAGATCTCCTTCTGAAAATTTTGCCTCTGGATGATTTTTTTTTGCTTTTTCTAAAAGCTTTTTATTGTTATCGATTCCTAAGTATTGAATTTTTCTGTGTTTATGCAGAAATGGGAAGAGACGGCCATTTCCGCAGCCTAAATCTACTAAATTGTCATTATTTTTAATATGATTTAGGAATAATTCAAATTCTTTCCAGTCAGATTTTCTGCTTAAATCAAAACTATTAGATATGTTGTCATAATCATTGACAACCTTTTTGAGCAGGTTTTTTGCTGTTTTTTGATTCATGATCTAGATTAGATCATGAATTCTTATTAAAGTCTATCTAAGATAATTGAATTAATCTTTGTTACTTCAGCATTTGTTATAGGTCCATTTGGGTTAAAACTACCGTCTGCATAACCTTTTATTATGCCTTCTTTTGTTGCATAATTTATATATTCTGCATACCATTGATCTTGGTCTACGTCTGAATATTTTGATACAAATTTTGTTTTTGTATCTATATTGCTTGCTTCAAATAGAATCTTTAACGCTTCGGCACGACTTACTGGATTTTTTGGTTTAAACTCACTTCTTGCAAATCCTTTTATTAGTTTATTTTCAAATGCCTCTACGATATATGGTGTTGCCTCATCTTTTGGATCTAAATCTCTGAATGGTGCTTTTTTTGTTTCTTCTGGTACTGTGTATTTTAGTGATTTTAATACTACTTTTGTGAATTCTGCTCTGTTCATTTTCTTATTCGGTTCAAATTCCTTGGTGTTATTTAATGCTTTTTTGCCATGTAGTTCTACGATATAGTCTTTTGCCCAGTGTCCTTTAATATCTTTATATGGGTTTTCTTCTTTTAAAACTGTATAGGTTTTTAATTCTTTAGTTTCGAATTCACAGAAAAATTGATCGTTTAATTTTTTGATATCACATTTTTCACCATATTCTAGATTTGTTTCCTTTCTTTTTCCTTCTCCTAAGGCGTCAGGGATTTCTAAAACTTCTTCAGTATGTGCTATATAATTAAACTCATCTGATTTGAAATCTTCTTCATTTATCTCTATGGGTAGAGCAATTGTGATTTTTTTGTTGAACTTGATTTTTGCATTGGCATCTTGAGGTCCCATTTTATATATTTCACTTATCATTTTTTTACCTTTTGGAATGCTTTTTTCTGTTTCCTTCTTTTCGTCTTTTGATGCTGTTTTTGGTGCTGATAAATCTCCTTTAAAAGGTTTTAATTCATCTTTTGCTTCTTCTAATATAACTTCGCCTTCAGGTCCTATGACTTTGTACTTTTCGAATGTAACTAAATTTTCTTTATCTATTGTCATAAATGCTTTGCTGTCCGGGTCTTGTAGACTTACTTCTTCTCCGATTTTTCCACTGAACTCAAACGCAAGTGTTTTTGTGACTTTTTTTGATAGGCTATCGATTTTTGCTACCTTTTTTTCTACCTTCTTTTCTTGAGGTTTCTTTGCTTTTTTCTTTGGGGCTGTTTCTTTATAATTTCCTTCATGTTTTTCGTTTATAGTTCTTTCTTTTTCTACAGGTTTAACTGCTACCTTCTTTTTGTTATCAGTTATTATCGGTTTAATTACTTTTTTAGCTACTTTCTTTTTGTAATCAGCTTTTTTCTTTTTTTCTACAGGTTTAATCTCTTTTTTAGCTACTTTCTTTTCACTTACTGTTTTTTTAGTAGTTTTAGTTGGAGTTTTAGCAATTGTAGTGATTCGTGAATTTCTATATACGGCTGCAACAGATGCACCAGCTCCACTGTCGTCATCATCGTTTATAGTTATAACTTCTCCAATTGTACCACTTTCTGTTCCGTTTGTTATTGATGATACGCCTATTGTGAAATATTCACTTTCTTCATATTCTGAATTGTTGATGGTTGAAATACTTATTGTATCTGTTGTTGAACCAGCTGGTATGGTAACTGAACTGCTTGATGGTGTAAAATCTGATCCATTTGCTGCTGAACCTAAGAATGTTAGGTTTATTGTTACATCTTTAGTAGATATTTCTGATAGGCTGATGGTGGCTGTTAATCCTCCGCTTCTTTCGTTTAAGCTATTTTTGTTTACTGAAAGTGAAACTGTTGGTTCCGGATCATCATCTATAACTGTTACTGTTTGTTGTTGTGTTGCATTTTCTGTTCCGTTAGTTACAGTGTCTATGTCAACTATTACTGTTTCATCTATTTCATCAGGATTGTCATCTATTCCTGTTAAAATTATTGATCCACTTGTATTTCCTGCAAGTATTACAATTGAAGATCCTGAATTGCTGTAGTCACTTGCATTTGTGGCTGTACCACTAAATACTAGATCTGTAGTAACCGTTTTTCCTGATGCTCCTGATAAGGTTGCGGTTACAGTTGATGTTCCAGCTGCTTCAGATAGTTCTGCATTGTCAACTGACAAGGTTACTGTTGGAGCTTCGTCATCATCTAGTATTGTTATTGTTTGTTGTTGTGTTGCATTTTCTGTTCCGTTGGTCACTGTATCTATATCAATTATAACCGTTTCATCTTCCTCATCTAAGGAGTCACTTGTTCCTGTTATTGTGGTTGTGCCACTTGTGTTTCCGGCTGCGATTACAATTGAGCTTGTTGTATTGCTGTAGTCGTCAGTGTCTGTAGCTGTACCACTAATTATCAAGCTTGTAGTAACTGTTTTACCAGATGTGTCAGATAAGGTTGCAGTTACAATTGATTCTCCAGCTGCTTCAGCTATGCTTGAATTGTCAATTGTTAATGTTACTGTTGGTGCTTCATCGTCATCTGTGATTGTGTATGTATGTGTGGTATTTCCACCTAGAACTGCATTGTTTGGACTAGCTATTGTTACAATAATTGTTTCATCTTCTTCATCTAATGTGTCATTAACTATGCCAGGTGTTATATTTGTGCTTGTATTTCCAGCTGTAATTGTTGCTGTTCCTGCTGCAAGAGCATAATCAGTGCTACTTCCTGTTGCTGTTCCGCTTACTGTGTAATTAACTGTTACGTCACTATCAATTGATGATGAAAGTGATAATTCTAAATTAGGTGTTGCTGAACTTTCTGCTCCATTTGAGCTTAGGTTTGTAAATTGAATTGTTGGAGTAATGAAGCTTCCAGCAATTGCAGGTGAAGTTGCAATTGAACTGCCCGTTGTTCCATCTGTGATTGTTGATCCATTTAATGTGATTGTATCTGACAATGCAACTGTTGGGTCATAAGTATTTGTAGAAAGTGTTACCACTAAAACAGATGCACTACTCCAATTTGCAGAAGTAATTTGACTACTTCCATCTACCCAAACATGGTTGTTGCTTAAATCCATTACCATATCAATATTTCCTGAATTAATATCTGGTTGATTAGTATCTTCACTAAATGTGATGGTTACTGTATCGTCGTTGTCTATTCCTTCTATTACGTTTGTTTCGTCACTTGCACTTATAGTCAAAATCGCTGGACCTGCTGTATCTGTAGAGGCGGTTGGTCCGTTTGTTGCCAAAGAATTTCCGTATAGATCTAGTAAAGTTCCGGCTG
>CAYORB010000007.1:44900-46567 GCA_964406295.1 uncultured Candidatus Peribacteria bacterium
TTCCGCTTCCGTCAGTTTTTTCTGAAACTGAATTTATACTCACTGTTGGAACTGTATTTGAAACAGGAGCTACACAAGTATAATTCGCATCAGAACCATAAGAATCAACATTATAAGTGATCTCACCATTCGTCAAATCATCATCAAAAGAGTATCCATTATCATCACAATCTCCACATTTAAATAATTCTGGATCACCTGTGTCATCTGAAGCACTACTATCAACTCCAGCTGGAATATTTAAAACACCATAATTTGAAACGGTTATAGAATCAAAAGCATATCCACTGTTATATAGCTGATCATCTGTTGGAATAGGAGACACTAAAGTTGTAGAATAATCAGCATTAGCATTATCAGTATTATTTAAAGAAAGATGTCCATAGGTATCGCTTGAATATTTTTCATACAAAGTACCAGAGGAACCATCTAAAATAGGATTTGATCCATTACCATCACCATTTATGGCAATAGTACCTGAATGCGAATCTGTGTTTGCAGTAATAGAAATACGTCCACCACCAGCACCAGCCATACCAGAATACGAATTTGCTTTTCCACCTGTTGCAGAAATAGTACCAGCACCAGAAATTGTAGAACTTGCTGTTAAATTGATACTTCCACCTGCACCACCACCACCATAATATTTTGGAGAATCTGTCGATAAGCTGTCGCCACCATTCGCAAGAATACTACCAGCAACTGTAATGTTTGTAGCAGAAATAATTACAACACCACCACCATCGGATCCAACATAAGAGGCATGAGCAAAATAAGTACCACCACCACCACCTGGTAAAATAGGATTGACTATAGAACCATATGCCACTGCGGAATCACCAGTACTGTTATATGACCCCAGAGCTCCTCGTCCACCATGAGAACCACCAGATTTCATCGTACTACCACCTGTAAGTGTATTCTCAGTTCCATCACTAGGATCATAGGTACGTGCTTGCAAACTTGCACTATTTGCCCCACTACTTCCTCCCAAATACCCTTTTTCAACAACATTAATTTCACCACCACTAGCTACAGTGATATCACCTGTAATATTAATATTCACCTTTGGTTTAAAAGATTCTGTTATTGTATAAATTGGATGCGTAATCTCACCTCCACTATTAACAGTGATATCAGTTGCACCATTCAATTCATTTCCACTACCGAAACTCATTGTTCCAGTTATAGAAGTTGCACCAGAAACAGTTAAATCAAAAGTATCAGCAAACTGAAGTGTTACACCACTATTAATAGTTAAACTTGATAAAGATACGTCTGAAGTCATGTTACAAGTACCGCCAGTTGTTAAAACAACATCCTGTCCATCATAAGAACTTGTAATATTTGGATCACTAGAACAATCAATATTAGTATCAGCCGCAAAGGCTATCATTGGAGATGTTACAGGGATTAGTAAACTTAGTATTGTAACGATACTGAATATGGATATTACCTTTCTAAACAATAATTTTAAGTGCGACATGATTATGGCTTGGTTATTTTTGTTTTTATTTAATTATAGTATTATACCATGAATCTTGATTCGGGGCAAGATCTTGAAGATTTCTCTTGTATATCTTTTGTTTCTTTGTTTTGCTATCATTTTTTTGTATTTTTCATTGAAATTTTATGGATTTTTCAAAAATAGATTTAAGTCAAAATCA
>CAYORB010000008.1:0-37729 GCA_964406295.1 uncultured Candidatus Peribacteria bacterium
TTTGGCTCCCGGGGCCGGATTCGAACCGGCGACCAACAGATTAACAGTCTGCTGCGCTACCGCTGCGCCACCCGGGAATATTTAAGTGCACAAAAAATGCGAACAGGCCTAATATACTGAAGCTTAGCTTCTATATCAATATTATTTTTTAACTAAAATGGCGATGTTACGAATTACGACTTGTTCATGCCTTTCGTACTGCAATAAAGCTTCTACTTCATAACCTGCAGTTTCTGCTAATTGTTCGAAATGGGGGAGGTGTTCAATACCTTGTTTTGTCCTGAAGGCAGCAATGCACATTACAATTTTCCCTCCTGTTGGAAGGATGTTATGTGCGGCTTTTAGCCAATTTAAGTGTAGATTTGCTAATTCACGGAATGTTTTCTCTCTTTGTTCAGGTGCAGGAGTTTTGCTTACTGCAGGGCCTAGATAGCCTTCAGTTACGATTGTGTCTATTTTTTCAGGTACTGTTTTTTTAGAAATGAAATGTGCATCACTTTCAAATATTCTATATTTTGAGTTGTTGTGGAACTCTACTGCTAGCCAGTCACAGTTTTTTTCAGCCATTTCTACCATTCTTGCTGCTAAATCTGATCCTATTGCAGTTTTTCCCATCAGCATGGCTTCCATTAAATAAGTGCCAGTTCCACAAAATGGGTCGTATATTGTTTGGCTTTCTCCTGCTAGATTTATCATGATTTGAGCTAATTTTGGTGGTGTCATTCCCACTTGTGTGTCGCGAGCTGGTTTGTCGTAGTCACGTTTGCTGTAAGCGTCTATGTTTTGAATTGCAATTGTTTTTCCTAGCCACATATGATGTTTGCCTTTGATTATGTTGATGTCTATGCCTTTTTTTACGACTTTTGCTTTATATATTGTGGAAGGACGTGTGTTTTGAAAGTTTTTATTTACGAAACGAGAATTGAGTCCCAAAGATTTTAAGAAAATTTTAGAAAAATTTAATATTTGTTTGATATTAATATCTTGTTGGTTTTTATAACTTAAAGCTGAAACTGAAAATGGAATTTTACCTGAACGATCCTTAAAGTCACTTTCTAGCTCGTTTTCTATTTGTTTGCGTAGCTGTTTTTGATCTGTTGGAGCTATAATTTGGATTGTTTTGATACTTCCTCCCAGACGATCTTGAAGTTTCTGTGCTTCAAAATCTTCTAATTCAAAAATTGCTGTATCTAAATTACGTTCCATTAGATTTTCTTCTCCAAGCACGGCGATAAGTTCGGCGAAACATAGATCTTTTTTTCTACCTAATTCAAATGCGTATAAATTCATATGTTATATCAGTTGCGAAAATTATCGGATGAGCAATTATTTCTTATTATTGCGTTTGTGCTGAGTGTACTGCTTAGTTTTCTTCTTGGCTATACACTTTTTCGTTATGTTCAGGTTGATATATGTAAGAGTGCAATGGAAGTTGGTACTTTGCAAGGGATAGATTGGAAAAATAATTGAGTTTGTTTTGTTGTAAGAGTAGTTTTCTTAGCGTGAATTATAATTAATCAAAATATTATGGCAATGTCATTAAATAGAGTTCAATTGATCGGCAATTTGACTCGTGACCCTGAAATGAAGCAAATTCCTGGTGGGCAAGTGGTAGCAAGTTTTGGTATTGCTACAAATTTTACATGGAAAGATCAAAGTGGTGAGCAACAAAGTCGTACTGAGTTTCATAATATAGTGGCGTGGAGAAGATTGGCGGAAATCTGTGGACAATATCTGAAAAAAGGAAGCAAGATTTTTATAGAAGGTCGTCTTCAAACTCGTTCTTGGGAAGGTGAAGATGGTGTGAAACGTTATAGAACTGAGATTGTGGCTGATAATATGATCATGCTTGATAAAAAAGGAGATGCAGTTGCTTCTGTACCTATGGAGAATAGAGAGGCTTCAGGGATTACTCCTGCAGCTTCTAAAACTCCTGCTTCTGCTGCTAAGCCAGTTGCGTCTGGTAGTGGAGAAGAAGTTAGTATTGATGATCTTCCATTTTAATTTTTTTGGTAAGGGGCACCTAGCAAAATGCGCGTAATGGGCGTAAAATTAGCTCCATTAGAGGCGTGCCAGATGCCCCAACGTATCGCTCTATAAGAATCACTTCTGTTAAGAGCGGCTTGCAAGAGTACAACTATATTCTTGCGGTGTCGCCTTCCTACATTTTTGGTGTTTTATTTTAAAACGGTTTGCACCTTTTCCGTTCGTTTTTATTTTTGTTTTTCTGCTTTGTTCATAGAAACAAAGGGAATTTTTTGTCGATTGTATTTTTGTTTTTTTGTCCATTGAAGTGACAATGAAGTCTGGACTTTTTGGTGGTAGTAGTTGGCTACCGCTTAAAAGTAGGAAGTGGAGATGGAGAACTTGTTGGGGGGGGTGCTCTCCATCTCCAGCTCCTACTTTTGTAGGGATCGACAACGATTTTTTAAATGTTCGAATTATTTTTTCTGATTAGATCATTGTAACAAAAATCACTCTTTTTTTCAAGCCTTTACTACGCTATACTTCATTTCGATTTAAAGTTAAATATGTTGAAAGGCAAGTTATTCCTTATTGTTGGGCCTTCAGGTTCAGGAAAGGGGACAATAATTGATGAATTGAAGAAGAAATACAAGGGGTTTTTGTATCCTGTTTCTTATACAACTCGTACTCCTAGGGAAGGTGAGGAGGCTGGTGAGGTTTATCATTTTGTTTCCAAAGAAAAATTTGAAACTATGATTAAGAATGGAGATTTCTTGGAATATGCTGTTGTTCATTCTGATAACTATTACGGTACATCAAAAAAGGATATTATGGAGCCTTTGGAGCAAGGTGGTGTGGTTATAAGAGAGGTTGATATTCAAGGATTTCATTCTATTCAAAAATTAGTTCCAGCTGAGCATTTGGTTTCTATTTTTATGAAAGTTAGTGATTTGGAAGATCTTAAGCAAAGAATTTTGCGTAGATCTGAGCTTTCTGAAGATGAATTACAGAAAAGAATGGAAAGTGCTGAGAAAGAATTAACTCAGTCTGATGAATGTGATTATGAAGTTGAAAATGTATGGGGTGAAGTTGCAGATTGTTTGAGTTTAGTTGAGAAGATTGTTCTTGATGAAATAAAGGACTTATATTAGCTTATAAATCATATTGGGGCGTGGCCAAGTGGTAAGGCAACGGTTTCTGGTACCGTCATTCGGGGGTTCGAATCCCTCCGCCCCAGCCATTGAACTGTACCCCTAAATTTATTTAGTTTGGCATTTTTTATTTCAATTTCGAACACCTACTGAATGTATGCTTATCTCAAATTTTCCTTGTTTCAATAAAATTTACTCAAACTAAATAAATTTTTGAAATATCTACTTGTATGTAGGCTTATTTCATAATTTCTTTGCTTCATCCAAATTTACTATTTCAAATGACTTTCTACTCTATTAAACGTATTTTAACTGTGAATAAATTTAAAAACTTCTATTTGGCATAAAATGAAAGTTCGTGAAGAAAATGGAAAGTGTTTCAAGCTTTTGTCGTTTTTATTGACAACCACTTGTTAAACATGTATTCATGTCTCTTTTTAATTTTGTAATTCACTTATTTTGACTCGTTTTTTTAAAGATTTTAATTTTCCTCAGGCTAGGATTGATGTATTGGCTGGTATAACTATTGCTTTGGCTTTGGTGCCAGAGGCTGTGGCTTTTTCTTTTATTGCAGGGGTAGATCCGATTATTTCTCTTTATGGGGCAGCAATTATTGGAATTGTAGCTTCTGTTCTTGGAGGGCGGCCTGGTATGATTTGTGGTGTGACAGGGCCTTTGTCCTTGGTTGTTGTGGCTTTGGTGGCGCAATATGGTATTGAATATATGTTTGCGGCTGGGATTTTGATGGGTGTGATTCAGATTTTATTTGGTGTGTTTAAGCTGGGTAAATTTATTCGTTTGTTGCCGCATCCTGTGATGTTGGGTTTTGTGAATGGAGTGGCGATTATTATTTTCTTGTCGCAGTTGGGGCAGTTTAAAATAGATGGAGATTGGCTTGTTGGCGCTCCTTTGTGGGCTTTGCTTGGTTTGGTTGCTGTGGCGATGGTGGTGATTCATTTTTTTCCTAAGTTGACTAAAGCGGTGCCTTCTTCTTTGGTGGCGATTGGTGTTGTGACGGCGATTACTTTGGGCTTTGGTTTGGATGTTGCTACGGTTGGTTCTTATTTGAGAGATGCTGGTGCTGGTTCGATTTCTGGAAGTTTTCCGAGTTTTTCTTTTCCTACTGTGCCTTTGAATTTTGAAACTTTGGCTATTATTTTTCCTTATGCTTTTGTGTTGGCGGCAATTAATACAATTAATACTTTGATTAATATGACCTTGATTGATGAAATTACGGACACGCGTGGGCGTGGAAATAAGGAGTGTATTGGACAGGGGCTTGCGAATATGATTGCAGGATGTTTTGGGGCACAGAGTGGTGGTTCGATGATTGGGCAGAGTATGATTAATATTTCTTCTGGTGGACGTGGGCGAATTTCTGGTTTTGTTGGTGGTGCGTTTTTGATGATTGTTATTGTATTTTTTGCATCTTATATTGAAATGATTCCAATTGCGGCTTTGGTTGGGGTGATGTTTATGGTTGTTGTGGGGACTTTTTCTTGGTCTAGTTTGAGGATTTTGCATAAGATTCCGCGTAGTGATGCTTTTGTTTTGATTTTGGTTTCGGCGGCGACTGTGTTTACAAATTTGGCAATTGCTGTTGGATTTGGAATTGTGATTAGCGCACTGGTTTTTGCTTGGGAGAAAGGGAAAAAGATTAATAAAAAAACCGTTGTTGATAAGAAAGGGTTCAACCATCATCAGCTAACTGGGCCTTTGTTCTTTGCTTCTATCAAGAATTTTGAAAGGATTTTTGATCCGGCTAAGGATTCGGAAGAGGTTTTTATTGATTTTTCTGGGTCACGTGTGGCGGATCATTCAGCAATTAGGGCGATTAATACTTTGGCGGCACGTTATAGAAAGCTGGGAAAGGTTTTACACCTTACTGGACTGAATGAAGAGTGTCGTTTGCTTTTACATCGGGCTGATAAGTTTATTGATATCAGTGTAGTGGAGAATAAAAATTATCATTTGCATGTGGCGACTGATCAGTTGGGCTGAACTCTACTCCTCCAGAAAGTTTTTTATAGAACCTTTTACTTCTTCTGAACCCATTATATATGTGTGATTTTCTGAAACTAATAAAAAGCTTTTCATATTTTTAAACTTTGTGTTTTCAACTGCTACTTTTCCGTCGTCATCTCCAGGAATTATGTTTGAAAATAAGAAATTACTAGACTTATTTCCTGCGATTATATGAGCATTATATTCTGAATCTGAAATGTTTAGAGGCATGCTTGATGAATCTGTTCCTAATTCTGATAAAGCTGGTCCCATTATCCAATTTACTATTTCTATTTTTTTTAAATAGTCTGCTAATTCAGATCCTTTATTGGGTGGTGCTAGCATTATGACTTTTCCTAAATTTTCTAAACTATTATTTGCCAAATAATGTCGAACAATGATGCCACCAAGGGAATGTGTTACGAAATTAATTTTACTTGAATTAGCGCAATATTTTGAAATAGCAGGTTCCAGATACGATTTTGAAAGTGTTTTAATATCATACTTTGTTGAAGGATAGTCAATATTTACAGTCATGAATTCACTTTCGTTTAGGTACTCTGCTATTGGATTCATTGAACTTGAAAGTCTTCCAAGTCCGTGTAGTAAAATCACACAATCGCCGTTTCCTTCAAGAACTTGGACTGGTCTAACATGTTTAAGGTAGGGTATGGAAGTTAGGGAAAATAAAAAAACAACTATTAACATTCCGAGTGTGTATTTAGTTGTTTTTTTATTCATTTAGGATTATTTAGTAAACTCTTTTTTATACAATTCTATACTTTCGTTTACTATTTGAATTGCTGTTTCACGATCTTCGAAATCTTTTACTTCAACAACCTTGTTTTCTAAAGTTTTGTAGTCTTCAAAGAAGTGCTTAATTCCTGCTAATTGTATTTTTGGCAAGTCTGATAGTTCTTTAATATCTTTGTACATAGGGTCATCTGCTGCGACTGCGATAATTTTGTCGTCCAATTCTCCACCATCTATCATTTTCATAACTCCTAATACTCTAGATTCAACTATACAGAGAGGATGAAGGTCTACTGATGAAACTACGATAATATCTAAAGGGTCATTGTCATCACAATAAGTTTGTGGAATGAATCCATAATTCGCTGGATAATGTATAGCACCTGATAGTACGCGATCTAGCATCAGCATACCACTTTCTTTGTGTAATTCGTATTTGCCGGATGATCTATTTGGAATTTCAATAACTGTTGTTACTGTTTCTGGAGCGTTTTCTCCATAAGATAAGTCGTGCCAAGGGTTGAAATTGTTCATGTTTAAAAATGTTAAATACTGATTTTTTTGTACAGCAATATGGTTTATTTTGCAATGAAGGTGTATGGTTTGTGTCGTATGGGACAGATATGTGAACAATGTGGGAAAGGATTTGATACTAGTGACTTAGCTCAAAAACTCTATGCTAAGGTGGCTCCTGTTTTTGATGGTGAAAGGTTTGAGCCCCTTCCTCAAGTTATGTGTCCACTTTGTAGGCAGCAGCAGCGTTTGGCTTATCGAAATGAAAGTACTTTATATAAAGCTAAATGTGGTCTTACAAGAGATTCTATGATTTCTACCTATAAGGAAAGTTCACCTTTTACTGTTTATTCTCAAAAGGCTTTTTGGAGTGATGGTTGGGATGCGATGGATTATGGGCAGGATTTTGATTTTTCCAGACCGTTTTTTGAGCAATTTCATGAATTGATGTTAAAAGTTCCGCGTCTTTCAATTGTTAATAAACAGTCAGAAAATAGTGATTATTGTAATTATTCTTTTTCTAATAAAAATTGTTATTTATTGTTTGGTTCTCACTATGAAGAGGATTGTCTTTATGGTGGTTATTCCACAAAAAACAAGGATTGTATGGATTATTTCTGGCTATATGGAAGTGAACTTTGTTATGAGGCTAGTTTTTCTGCAAATTGTCATCGTTCTGCTTTTATTGATCGTTGTGAAGAAACTTCTGAATCTTATTTTTGCTTTGATCTTAGAGGATGTCAAAATTGTCTTTTTTCTTATAATCTGCGCAATAAACAATATTGCATTTTTAATGAACAGAAAACCAAAGAGGAATATGAGCAGTATTTGAAGGATTTGCATTTGGATTCTTGGAAACAGTTGAATAAATTGAAATATGATTGGCTTGATTTTGTTCAAAAGAATGCAATTTATAAGGATTCATTTCAGGTTAATTGTGAAAATTGTGAAGGTACTAATCATCAAAATTCGAAAAATTTGAAATATTGTTTTGCTTGTACTAATTGTGAAGATTCCGCTTATGGATTTCAGATGGATGAGACTTATGGGTCTGTGGATAATAGTCATATGGGTTATGATAAATGTGAGCTGTGTTATCAGGCGGTTGGAAATAACGGTACGTATCAGGGCTTTTGTGTTGATTCGTGCTGGCATTGTTCCAATGTAACTTATGCAAATCTGTGTTTCTCTTCAAAGGATTTGTTTGGATGTGTTGGTTTGCGTCAGAAGCAATACTGTATTTTGAATAAACAGTATTCGAAAGAAGAATATGAAAAATTGGCTAATAAGATTGCTAAACATATGGTTGAAACAGGGGAGTGGGGTCGGTTTTTCCCTGCTGATTTAAGACCTTTTGCTTATAATGAAAGTGTTGTGCAGCAATTTTTTCATTTGGATAAAGAACAAGTTTTGAAGCGTGGATGGAAATGGGAGGATGATATTTCTATGGAATCAGCAGCGGCAGATGCTAATTATGTTCTGCCTGATAGGTTAAAAGATGTGGATGATGAAGTGCTTTCAAAAATTTTAAAATGTGAACGTAGTGGCAATGCTTATAAAGTTGTTAAAAAAGAATTGGATTTTTATCGTAAACTTGGTTTGCCTGTTGCGAAAATTTCACCTCGTGAAAGGCTGAATGAAAGGTTTTCACTTAAATCTATTAATTTCTTTGATGTTAATTGTTTTAAGTGTGAGAAAGATCTGGAAACTACTATTGATCCAAGTAAATATAAGAAGATTTATTGTGAGGAATGTTATTTGAAAGAGGTTTATTAGTTATTACTAATAGTTTGAACTTTTGTTATACTTTTCTTATGGAAAAGACAATTGCAAAGAAGGAGCTTTATCGTAAATTTAAGAAAAAATATGATAAATCTGATATTAATCAGTTTATTTTTAAAACAAAGAATCCAAAAGAGAAAAATTTAGCACAGACTTATAAGAAGTATTTATATGGATGATTTGACGTTTTCTTCAAGGTTTATTTAAATTCCTGCTGGTAAACTCTAGGGGATTTTGTTATATTTGGCCCGTTATTTTACATATAGGCCCATAGTGTCAATGGTAGCACGACGGTCTCCAAAACCGCAAGTAGGGGTTCAAATCCTCTTGGGCCTGCCAAAAAGATTTAATCTGGCATCTTTTAATTCAACTGCGAGCAAATTTTTGAACACCTACCTTATTTAGGTTTGTCTCAAGTTTCTCTTGTTTCATAAAAGTCTTGAACAAATCTACTATTATTCCTAGGTCTTTGCATGAGGCTAGTTGTGATAAGTGTGGAATGAAAGTGCTGAGCAATTATCCTAAAGGAGCGGAGATTTATTGTGACGAATGTTACTTGAAAGAAGTGTATTAATCTGTAAACTGTGGCCATGAATACATGGTTATTATTCTCACTTTTGGGGCCTATGTTTTGGGCAATGACGAATCCTTTGGATGCTGCTTTGCGGCGTTATTTTGTGAAAGATGAGATTGCGCTTACTTGGTTTCTGACTCTGTTTAGATTTGTTTTAGCTGTAATTTTGTTTTTTATTTTTGGTGATGTTGTTGAATTTAATTGGGGGCTTGTAGCATTGTTTATTGCTGGTACTTTGTGGACTTTACCGCTTTATTTTTATTTTAAAGCTTTGGAATTTGAGGAACCGAGTAGAGTTGCTTTATTTAACCAGGTTCTTCCTGTTTTTGTGCTTTTAATTGCTTGGTTTTTTATAGGTGAAATGTTGTCTGCAAATCAACTTTTTGCTTTTGGGTTGATTTTTATTGGTGGTATTTTGGCTGCCTTTAAAAGAATAAATAAAAAATGGCATATTAGCCAAGCTTTTCCTTTGATAATTTTTGCTGCTTTTCTTTGGGCGTCTTCTGATGTTATGTTTAAGCATTTTTCTGCTCAATTTCCTGATTTCACTTCTGCTTTTTTGCTTTATTTTATTGGAGCTGGGTTGCCTGCTCTTATTATGTTTTTCTTTCCAAAAAAATCTTTTACCATTTTAGAATCTTATAAAACTTTGTCTTTTAAAGGGTGGATGATTTTGTTTTCCAGTATGTTTTTTGGAATTGCAGGATCTGCTTCTTTTGCCTATGCTTTAACTTTAGGTGAAGCATCACTTACGGCTGTACTTATTGGTTTGCAGCCACTTTTTGTTTTTGTTTTTGGTTGGATTCTTTCAGTTTTTATTAATGAAGTTAAACCTGAATCTCTTAAATCTGAAAGCTTAGTGTTTAAACTCATGTCATTATTTATAATTTTAGCTGGTCTTTTTTATCTGAATTAAGGGATGAAAAAATGGTATAAAATTTAAATGAGTCGTTGATTTAAGTTTTTCCTTTCGTTATATTGGTGTTATGAAAAATACTTCTTCTCGTTCTAAAATTATTAAGAAAGTTAAAGCTACTAGGCAGAAATTGAAAGTTGATTCTGCTGCGCATGATTCGCTTATTGTTGAGAAATTACCGGGATATTTCTTGTTAGTTTGTTTATTGGTTGCCTTTGCTTATATGGTTTATATTTTGTCTCCGTTTTTAACAGTTATTTTTGTTGCGGCTGTTTTAACCATTACTTTTTATCCTGTTTATAAGTCGATTTTAAAACGTATGCCTAACTGTAAAAGAATGGCATCCTTTATTACTTGTGTGATTGTTATTTTGGTTACTATTGCGCCTTTGACATTTTTCGCTTTGTTGTTAACTGATGAGGCAACTGATGCTTATGAGGTTGTTCGTTCAAATGTTGAATCTGGTACTTTTGATAAATATCTTCTTTGGGAGGAAGGAGGAGTTATTTATGATGCTTTGAGGGATGTTGGTTCTTTAATTGATTTGAGTGAAATGAATTTGAAAGATTCAATTATTAATTGGGCTCAAAGTGTAAGTGCTTTTTTAGCTTCTCAGGTTACAAATCTTGTGGCTGGAGTTTCCAGTTTATTGATGAATTTCTTTATCATGGTTTTTTCTATGTTTTATTTCTTTAAAGATGGTGAAAAATTGGTTGAAAAAGCTGGAATTATAAGTCCACTTCCCTCGGTTTATGAAGCGGAATTGTTTAGGAAGGTGAAAGATATGGTTAAAGCTATTGTTGTTGGGGTGTTCCTGACTGCTGTTGTTCAAGGTATGGTTGGTGGTATTGGGTTCGCATTTGTAGGCATTTCCAGTCCTGTTTTTTGGGCAGCTGCGATGGCTATTTTGTCGCTTGTCCCTCTGGTTGGGACAACTATAATTTGGGTGCCGGCAGCTGTTATATTGGTGATTATGGGGTTTTACGGAAAAGCAATATTCCTCTTCATATGGGGGATGGTATTTATTGGATCTGTTGATAATTTATTAAGACCTTATTTAATTGGTACTAAGGCGCGCACATATCCTTTGCTAACTTTTTTTGTTATCTTGGGTGGAATATTTACGATGGGATTCAAAGGGATTATTATTGGCCCTTTAGTGTTAATGGTTTTAATGTCTTTTTTACATATTTATGAGGCCGAATATTACAAAGTTCTTAAACGATAATTGATATGATTTCTAAAAATAAACAATCTGGTAAATGTTCTAGTTCTGGAAGTAAGGTTTCTAAACATCATGCTCATTTTGGTACTGCTCTTATTTTGTTTCTTGGGCTTTCTTTGTATGCAATGGTTTCTTTTTTCCAAGCAACAAATTTATATGTTAATCAGATTCAGGCTAATGTTCTTGATGCTTCAGTTGAAAAAGCTTTGCTTGCTGAAGATGTTCCTGTTGCTTTAAGTGATAATCCTTTTTTGGATTTGGACGAGGATCATTTAAATAGAGATGCAATAGTCGCTCTCTATTATCGCGGGATTGTAAATGGTGGAATGGATGGTTATTTTAGACCTGATGCTTCTGTGAATAGAGCAGAGTTTTCGAAAATGATTGTTGAAGCGACTGATATTGACCTTACTGTTATTGAACCTTTAGAAGGGTGTTTTACAGATGTTGCTGGTTTGGCTGAGCAATGGTTTGCTCCCTATGTTTGTGCAGCTAAGTCTGTGAATTATGTTAGAGGATATGAGGGGGGTGCCTTTATTGCTGATAGAAATATAAATAGAGCTGAAAGTTTGAAAATTGTTTTAACTGCTTTTAATTTAGATATTACTCCGAATGCTGCTGTTGTGAGTGCTGGTTTTGATGATTTAGCTGTTACAGATTGGTTTTTGGGGGTGGCTGAGTCTGCTGTTAGGCATGGTTTGATATCTACTGGATTTGCTTTTGATGCTGGGCATGAGATGACTAGAGGAGAGGTTGCTCAAATTATTTATAATGCAATGGTTATTCAGGAGGTATTGTAATATTTAAGTGCTATAGCTAGAAATATTGATGGTATTAAAAGATAGTATGTTTTTTCATGTGATTTTTTGTTAGTTGGTATTTTGTTTTGGAATTTATATTTTTCAAGTATGTATTCATTGTTTTTTTCTTCTGCAAGAATTGATACTTTGCGTCCTTTTTTAAAAAGAGTTTGTATTAATTTTTGATTTTGACTTTTCGGTATTTTAATTTTGAATTCACCTGATTTTGCAATTTTTCCTTTTATTACTTTGTAGTTTTGGTTTGGGAGGGCTTTGCTTGGTGTGGTCCAGGTTAATTTTGTTTTATTATTAATTGTGATTTTGCTATAACTTAAAGCTTTTTTGCTTTTGTTGTAATTGACTTGGTCTATTGTTTTTCCTTTGAAATCTTTTAATGTGATTTCAAAATCTTTGTTTTTTATGTTGAATGTTAAATTTTCTTTTTCAATGATGAGGAAGTTTTTGCTTTTTATTTCCAATTTGTCACTTAATACATTTGAATTTATTGTCCAATTCCCTAGATTAACTTTTTTATCTCCTTGATTGTAAAGTTCTATCCATTCTTTATTTGTATCTATTCCTTCTGGATTTGGCATTATCTCGTTTATTAAAATATTTTCTGACAAATTTCCATTTTTTTCTTTTGGCAATGCAAATATTTCAATTGAGCTTCTGTCTTCATTCTTTCCGTCTGAAATTTTAAGAGATATGGTGTAGTGTCCGGCTTTTGTGAATTTGTATGGTCTGGGATTTTTGGTTCTAATTATTTTATCTGGAAATTTCCATTCATATTTCAGATTTTCTCCTTTAGATTTACTTCCATCCAAATTAATATTAAATGGTACTTTTTTTTCTGTTTCGCCTTTTTGAATTTCAATAATTGCTTGCGGTTTTTGGTTAATGTTGTTTGCTAAAGAGGGTGATGTGTTTAATAAAAAAATTAAAATGTAGCTTAGACATGTGATTTTATTTTTCATGATTAATACTTAATCATATAAATGTTAAATTTTCTTAAATTTAATTTAAAGTGTATTGAGTTTTATTCAGTTTTCGTGTTTGACATTTTAGTGGGTTGGGGTAAATTATTATTTGTAATTATGATAAATTTCTGTGTTCTAAGTTGATTTGAGTGTTTGGGAATTTGACCCGTGGGGATTAAAAAAATATTTGTTTATATACATTTATAATAAAAAAATCAGGTAGATTTACGATCAATTCTTCAATTCTCGGACTTAGGATGCGGATTCTAACAAATCTGTACTATGTGGTTAACAATTTTATTATCTTTACTTGGTTTAGGTGCTGGTGTTGCTGTTGGTTACCAGTATAGAAAAAAACAAGTAGAGACCAAAAATCAGGATCTGGTTCTGAAATCTGAACGGCTATTGCTTGATGCTAAAAACAAGTCTAAAGAGATCATTTATGATGCTCGTAATGAGGCTTTAAAGTTGCAAGATGAGGTAAAGAAGGAGGAGCAAAAAAATCAATCTCGTCTTAACCAGATTGAGGAAAGATTGATGAAAAAAGAGTCAACTCTGGATCATAAAAGTGATGAAGTTGAAAAGGTTAAAAATGAATTGGATAATAAAGTTATTTCAATTAAGAACTTGCGTGATGATGTTGAGGGGATTTATAAGTTACAAGCGCAAAAGCTTGAGAAAATTGCAGCTATGTCAACGGCTGAGGCAAGAGAGCTTCTTCTAAAGAAAGTAGAAGAAGATTCAAAAGCTGATATTGTTGCTCAAATTAAAAAGGCTGAGCGAGAATTGAAAGAAAAGGCTGATGAAAAGGCAAGATGGATTTTGGCTGATGCTTTGATGCGCTGTGCTTCTGATACTACTGCTGAATCTACAGCTACTATTGTGAATTTGCCTAGTGATGACATGAAGGGGCGAATTATTGGGCGTGAAGGGCGAAATATCAATACTTTTGAACAAATGACAGGTGTTGATGTTATTATTGATGATACTCCTGGATCTATTATAATTTCTGGTTTTGATTTGGTAAGAAGGTATATTGCTAAAATTGCTTTGGAGAAATTGATTGAAGATGGGCGTATTCATCCAGCTAGAATTGAAGAAACTGTTGCTAAGGCTAAGATTGAGGTTAATGATTTGATCAAGGAATTAGGGGAAAAAGCTGTTTTAGAAACTGGCGTGACAGGATTTCATCCTAACCTCATGAAGATTCTTGGACGTTTGAAGTTTAGGGTTTCACAAGGACAAAATTCCTTAAAACAATCAATGGAAATATCATTTTTGGCTGCTAATTTGGCATCAGAGATGGGTGCGGATGAGGGGGTTTGTAGAAGAGCTGGCTTACTTTATAATATCGGGAAGGCTGTGGATCATGAGGTTCCTGGACATCATGCGAAAATTGGTGCGGACATCGCAAGAAAATTTGGTTTGTCAAAGAAAGTTATTCATGCAATAGAAGCTAAACGTCCTGATGTTGAAGCGGATACTATTGAAGCTCAACTTGTACAAGTTGCTAGCTTGATTTCCAGTTCCAGACCTGGTGCCAATAATGATAATTTAGATAATTATATTAGGAGACTGAATGAGCTTGAAAATATGTGTATAAGCTTTGATGGTGTGAAAAAAGCTTATGCTATTCAAGCAGGAACGGAAGTTCGCATTTTTGTTAGTCCTGAAAAATTGGATGATCTTGAGTCTGTAAAACTGTCTTATAAGATTGCGAGAAAAATTGAACATGATTTGCAACATCCTGGGCCGGTTAAAGTTCATGTTTTACGTGAAGTAAGAGCGGAAGAATTTGCGACATAATTGTTATCTAAACCGCTTTTAAATTTTCGTTTAAAAATAGCTTGACGATTTAAATTAGCACTCTATAATTACGGGTGCTAATTTAATTAATTCTATTTTTATGACAAAAATTATTCCAACTGGTGATAATATCGTTGTTGAACCTATTGATGAAGAGGTGGCTTCAGCGTCGGGGATTATTATCCCTGAAACTGTTACTAAAGAAAAAACAGTTAAAGGAAAAGTTCTTTCTGTTGGTCCAGGGAAAATGCTTGATAGTGGCGAAAGGGCTGCAATGGATGTGAAAGAAGGAGATGTTGTTCTGTTTTTTACATATGGTCCAAAAGAAGTTAAGCATGAAGGGCGAGATGTTCTTGTGATTTCAAATTCTGATGTTTATGCAACATTGGTTTAATTAATAATTTTTAATCTTAATATTATGGCTAAACAAATTAAGTTTGGTGACGATGCTAGGCAAAATTTACTCAATGGTGTGGAAAAGTTATCTGCTGCTGTTAAAGTTACTTTGGGGCCCAGAGGACGCAATGTTGTTTTAAATAAAGGCTATGGTGGTCCACTTGTGACTAATGATGGTGTAACTATTGCTAAGGATATTGAATTGCCAGACCCTTACGAAAACATGGGGGCACAGATGGTAAAAGAGGTTTCTACAAAAACAAATGATGTGGCAGGTGATGGTACAACCACTGCTACTTTACTTGCTGAAGCTATGATTAAGGAGGGGCTTCGTAATTTAACTGCTGGTGCAAATCCTGTTAGTTTGAAGCTTGGGATAGACAAAGCGGTGAGAAAAATTGCTAGTTTTTTGGCTGATATGTCAGTGCAAATTGGTGATAGTAAAGAAATGATTGCACAAGTTGCATCTATTTCTGCCCAGGATCCTGTTGTTGGTAAATTGATTGCTGATATTATGGAAATGGTTGGAGAAGACGGTGTTATTCAAGTTGAAGAATCTCAAACTATGGGCTTGGAAAAGGAGGTTGTTGAAGGAATGCAGTTTGATAATGGATATATTTCTCCTTATTTGATTACTGATCCTGCAAGAATGGAAGCTGCTTATGATGATGCTTCTATTTTGATTACTGATACAAAAATTGGTTCTGTTAAAGATTTGGTGCCATTACTTGAGAAAGTTGCTCAATCAGGGAAAAAAGAATTGGTTATTATTGCTGAAGATGTAGATGGGGAAGCACTTGCAACTCTTGTTTTAAATAAATTGCGTGGAGCATTCTCTGTATTAGCTGTTAAAGCACCAGGTTTTGGTGATAGAAGAAAAGAAATGCTCAAAGACATGGCGGTTTTGACAGGAGCTACTGTTATTAGCAGTGAAATTGGTCTGAAATTGGATGCTACTGAATTGTCACATCTTGGTTCTGCACGTCGTGTTGTTTCAGATAAGGATTCTACAACTATTGTTGATGGTAGAGGAAGTAAGGCTGAAATTGAGGCTAGAATCGAGGAGTTGAAAATTTTGATTTCAAAGAGTGATTCTGATTTTGATAAAGATAAGTTGAAGGAAAGACTTGGTAAATTAACTGGTGGTATTGGTGTTTTGAAAATTGGAGCGGCTACTGAAATTGAGTTGAAAGAGAAAAAACTTAGAATTGAGGATGCTTTGAATGCTACTCGTGCTGCTGTAGAAGAAGGTATTGTACCTGGTGGGGGGGTTGCGCTTTTACTTGCCTCTAAGGTGATTGAAAATATGAAAGGAGATAATGATGATGAAACAACTGGTGTACATATTGTGAGAAATGTGTTGTCAGCTCCATTGATGCAAATTGCTATGAATGCAGGAAAAGAAGGTGCTGTGGTTGTAGATAAGGTTTTGAATTCAGGAAAAGATGGATTTGGTTATGATGCTGCAAAAGATGAGTATACAGATATGGTAAAAGCTGGGATTATTGATCCTAAGATGGTGGTACGTTCTGCTTTGGAAAATGCCGGATCTGTAGCGGGAATATTTTTGACTATGGAATCTGCTGTTTGTGACATTCCTGAAGAAAAGAAGGAGATGCCTGCTGGTGCTGCTATGCCTGGAATGGGAGGAATGCCTGGTATGATGTAGTTTTTAAATTTATGAATTTTTATGAATGGGGTCATGTAATAATCATGGCTCCATTTGTTGTTTGATGTTTATAGATATGATAGGATTGTTTGTGAAATATCCTCTTAACTTGTTTTATGTCTTCACGAGGTCAAGATGACTCTGTAATCAATCTGCGTGGTGAATCTGATAGCACTATTGATTTTAAAATTAATCACGTGGAGGAGGATGAGAAATGTGAGGTTTCTTGTGAATTAGAGTCTGTTGCAATTAGTTCTAGTGATAAGGTTAAAATTAAATTTGGTAAATTTGTGAATCTTGTTGCGACACATGCTTATGAGGAAGTTGTTGATAAACATATGGATGATGATATTATTATTAGTACTGATCTCTTGGCTGACTTGGCTAATGCTCATGAAGAAAGAGGTGATAAAAAAATGCCAATGATGCTTATGTTAGGGATTTTGATAGGAATTATAATTACTTGGTTTTTGATTAAATATTAAATATGAAATTAAAATATAAACGTGTGTTGTTAAAATTATCAGGGGAGGTTTTGAAAGGAGATTTGAAGCATGGAATTGAAGGAGAAAAGTTGGTGAATTTAGCGGCCTCTGTGAAAAAATTGCAAGATATTGGGTGTGAACTTGGGATTGTGATTGGAGGTGGAAATATTTGGCGTTTTAGGGATAATGATCATTTGAGTCTTGATAGAGTTACTTCCGATACTATGGGTATGATGGCTACTGTTATGAATGCTCTTGGATTTGAGGCGGCTCTGAAAAAATTGGGGGCTGATGTTAGAGCTGTTAGTGCTTTTCCTTGTGAAAAGGCTATGGAAAATTATTTACCAAAGAGGGCTAAAAGTCATATGAGCAAAGGAAGAATTGTTATTTTTGCTGGTGGCACAGGTTCTCCATTTTTTACTACTGATTCTGCTGCTGCTTTAAGGGCTTTGGAGATGAATTGCGATGTGTTGTTGAAAGCGACGAAAGTCGATTATGTTTATGATAAAGATCCTGTGAAGCATTCAGATGCTAAAAAATATGAAACGCTTAGTTACCAGGAAGTTATTGAACAGAATCTTGGTGTTATGGATTTAACATGTGCTTCTTTGTGCAAAAGTGTAAATATACCTATGTTAGTTTTTAATCTTAATTGTGAGGATGCTTTGGAAAGGGCTGTATGTGGGGGGAAAATTGGTACATTAATTTCTTAAATTTTTTATTATGTTTGTAGATCAAGTTATTACAAAAGCAGTTGCTGAATTTGAAAAGGCAAAGGCTCATATGTTAGATGAATTTTCACGATTGCAAATTGGTAGGGCTAGTGCTGCTTTGGTGGAAAATATTCCTGTCGATGTGTATGGGCAATCTCAGCCTTTGAAGGCTGTAGCAAATATTTCCATTCCTGAGCCTAGAAGTTTATTAATTCAGCCTTGGGATAAGGGGAACCTTGCGGCAATTGAAAAAGGGATTGTTGGAATTGGAGTTGGATTGAATCCTATTAATGATGGTAATTTTGTTAGAATTAATATTCCACCTTTAACTGAAGAAAGGCGTGCTGATTTAGCGAAAAGGGTGAAGCATTTAGCAGAGGAAGCGAGAATTTCTGTAAGAAATGCTAGACAAGATGCTCATAATATTTTCAAAAAATTGAAAAATGATAATGAGATTACAGAAGATGATTTGCGAGATGCTGATAAACTTTTACAATTGAAGGTTGATGATGCAAATCATCAGATTGATGATCTGATGAAAGGAAAAGAGTCTGATATTATGACGGTTTAAAATTTAAAAGAATAAAATGAGTTTTCTTCTTAGCACTATAGTTTTTGTTTTAATATTTTCTTTATTAATATTGATACATGAACTTGGTCATTTTTGGATGGCTAAAAGATCTGGTATAAAAGTGGAGGAGTTTGGTATAGGGCTTCCTCCTAGAATTTGGGGGAAGAAAAAAGGGGAAACTATTTATTCTATCAACTGGATTCCTTTTGGTGGTTTTATACGTATGTTTGGTGAGATGGGCGATGAAAAGAGAATGTTAAAAAGTAAAAGAAGTTTTGTTGGTAAATCGGCTAGAGATAGAATTAAAGTTGTGGTTGCAGGTGTTGTGATGAATTTTTTTCTGGCTTGGATTTTATTGACTGCTGGGTTTGTTGTCGGAATGCAGCCTTTGCTTGGGCCTGAGGATGTTTTACCTGCTATTGAAAATGGACAAGTGCTTTTGGAGCCTGGTTTAGTTGTTGAAAATGTTGCAGATGGAAGTATGGCTGATTTAGCTGGTTTTCATGTTGGAGATAGAATTCACTCATTCAATCAACATATTCTAACTGCTGTTGATGTGCCTGTTATTAGTGAGAGATATGTTGGAACCTATGAAGTTGAAAGAAGTGATGAAGTGCTGAATTTGAAAATTAAATCTGGAGAAGAGTTTGGCTTGAAGTTTTATGAATATACTGATTTTCCAAGCGTTCAGGTGTTTAATGTGCAACAATATTCACAGGCCTATAAGGCTGGATTTAGAAAAGGTGATGTGATTTTGTCTGTGAACGGACAGTCTGTTTATGATGCGAAACATTTTGATGCTGTGACTAGATTTAAAACTCATTTGTCTTATCTTGTTTATAGAGATGGGCGTGTGCATAGGTTAGAAGTGCAAAATCCTGAATCTGGTGGAGTAGTGATTTCTAAAGTTTTGCCAGATACGCCTGCTGCAAGTGCAAAATTAATGGCTGGGGATCTTGTTTTGTTTGTTGAGGGTGTGCAAATTAATAGAGCTAATGATTTGATAAAATTTGTTGGTGAGCATGGTGATGATAGTCTTAAGTATTTGATTAATAGGGATGGTGGAAGATTATTTTTTAATATTAAAGCACAGGAAGGTCGTATTGGTGTTTTATTGTCGGAATTGCTGGGTGCTAATGATCAAGGTTTGACGGTTTATGATTCTAATACTTTGTCTTCTGTTGTTGAAATAAAAGAAGAACGTTATCCTTGGTATCAAGCGCCTGTGAAAGCTTTTACTGAAGGATATAGAATGTCGGTTATGACTGGGAAAATGTTTGTTTCTATGGTTGGTAGCTTGGTGAAGGGGAATGGTGTTCCTTCTTCAGTGGCTGGGCCTGTTGGGATTGCAAAAATGACTCATAGTTTTGTTCAAGATGGTAGTGTTATACCTTTATTGAGGTTTATTGCTTTATTGTCCTTGAGTTTGGCTGTGATTAATATTTTACCAATACCTGCTTTGGATGGTGGAAGATTGTTGTTTATAATTATTGAATTGATTGTTGGACGAAGGTTAAATCAGCGTTGGGAATCCTATGTTCATGCTTTGGGATACATTCTGATTTTGGCTTTAATTTTATTCGTTACTTTTAACGATATTGTTGGATAAATTTTTCTACTTGCGTGGTCCTATGAAATTGTACTCTGGGATCATTGTTATATGTGTGTATTGTTCTTTAATTAAGTTTTTTTTGGTAAATATGGTATGTTTTGTTGTTTTTGTTTCAATATATAGTAATGCCAAGGTTCTTGAATTCTAGTCTTGTTAGGGGGGTATTTTACGGATAAGATATTGATCCAATAGAGATTTTTTTTGGGCAAAAAATCTCACCGGGCAATTATTCCTTACCACTGATTTACTATGTCGCATAAAGATTTTTGGATCTCTATTTTGAACCGATTACAACCAACTATTAAGAAAGCACATTTTCTTACTTGGTTTCAAAATACTGCAATTTTAGATTGTCAAAATGGAGAGTTGAAAATTGGTTTGCCAAATGTTTATTCGCATAAATGGATTTCTACGAAATATGATGTGAAAGTTTTGCAGGCAGCACAAGAAGTTAAAGGGGATGAGATTCAAAGTGTTGTATATGTGGTTGATGGTTCTTTAGATTCTGATGGTGGTTTGGATGTTAAAACAATGTTTGATAAGAAATTGGCTAAAAAAGTACGCAAGGTGCGCAATGTTAATGAGGTACAAGTTACAAAACCTGGAACTGGAGAGAAGGTTTCTAGTAAAATTCTGAATAATAGATTTAAATTGGATAGTTTTGTAGTTGGATTGGATAACCGTCTTCCGCATGCTGCTTGTAAGGCTGTGGGTAGTACTCCGGGTGGAATTTATAATCCTTTATATATTTACGGTTCTGTTGGTCTTGGTAAAACGCATCTTTTACAGGCTATTGGTAATGAGGTTTTGAAAAATTTTCCGGATATGGTGGTTCAATATATAACTGCTGAAAGGTTCGTAACTGAAGTAGTTGAAGCCATTGGTAAGAGAAATATGAAAAAGTTTAAACAAAAATATAGAAATGTTGATTGTTTTCTGGTTGATGATGTTCAATTTTTTAGATCAAAGAACTCATCTCAACAGGAGTTTTTTCATACTTTTAATGCTTTGGTTGAAGCGAACAAACAAATTGTTCTAACTAGTGATAGACCTCCTTCAGAATTGGATGATTTGGATACTCGATTGAAGAGCAGGTTTAGTTCTGGGATGGTAGTTGAGCTTTTACTTCCGGACTTTGAAACTCGTTTGGCTATTTTACAGCAAAAATGTCAAGAATATGCAGTTATTTTGGATCCTGAAGTTATGCATTTTATTGCTGTGAATGTGAAAAATAGTGTTCGTGAATTAGAGGGGATTTTGAAGCAAGTGATTGCTGATATTCAATTATTTGAACGCTTGCCTACTATTAGGTCTGTTGCTGAAATTATTAGAAGGATGGATAAGGCTCAAGAGATTATTGGATATGACTTGGAAGGTGTAAGAGATCAGAAAATGATGGTAAAAAATGCTATAGATGTTATGGAAATTGTTGCTCAATACTATAATGTAACTGTGGATGATTTAGTTGGGAAGTCTAGGCAAAAAGATATTATGGCTCCACGTCAAATGTGTATGTATTTGATTAAGAATGAATTAAGTCACTCTTATGGCAAGATTGGGATGGGTTTTGGTGGCAGGAATCATACTACTGTAATGCATTCTTGTAATAAAACGGCAGAAAGATTGAGAAATGATGTTAGATTGGTGAGAGATTTGAACGCAATTAAGAGGGAAATGGGTTTGTGATTTTTTATTGATTTGGTTATGATATTTGCATGTATAATTCTTCGAGACGACATCTGAGAATGAGGCGTAAGCATAAAAATGGTGGAGCTGCTGTTGATTATGTTGTGCCTTTTCTTATTTTGATTTGTATTGGGGTTATTATAATTTTGGCTTTTAATTTATGGAGGGCTTTGATCGCTCCTGTTGTTAAGGAAGCTGCTTATATGCACATGGTAAATGGTTCTGTTCAGTTAAAAGTATGGGGTACAGATCATTATTTTGATTTGGATTCTGATACTTTGATTATGCAAGGGGATACTTTGAAGACTGCAGGTGGTTCACATGTAATAGTTGAGTTTTTTGATGGTACTATAATGCGAGTTGATGGTGGAAGTGAGTTGGTTTTTACTTCTATTGATGATGAAACAAAAGTTCCTGAAATTATGGTTTCTCTTGAAAGAGGTTCCTTATGGTTTAATAGGATTTATAATGGAACGTCTGATACGGATATTACTGTTGATATGGATGATATTGTTGTTCATGCTGAATTATCTAGTGTTTTTATGCTCGATTTTGATGAATATAGATCTGTAGCTGTTGCATCTGTTTTTGATAATGGTGAAGGTGTATTGGTTGATGTGATGAGTGAAGATAAATCTAATGTTGTTGAGTCTGAGAAGGTGGGGGTGGCACAGCAAATTTTATTTACTTCGGATGTTTTGGCAAAATATAGAGAATTTCAGAGTCCCACTGTTTTAGGTGGAATTTCTGATGATTTTAAGTCAAGTAAATGGTATGTTTGGAATTTAGCTGAGGATCGTTCTCCTACTGTGATTAATCGTAAAATTGGTGGTACTGAAAATGTTGGACTTATACCTGTTGAATCTGAGGTGATACTACCTGATTCAGTTGATGTTGAAGTGGATGATCATTTGGAGCCTGAGATTGATGTTGATGAGGAGGTAGAGGTTTTAGAAGAAGTTAAATCTATTGAAGAAGAAGAGGTGCTTGTTGATTTGGGAGAATTAACTGCTCCTTCTGTTACTTCTGTTTCTGGTGTTACAGAGTTAAATGAAAATGGTTTTTATTTTGTGAATTCGAATCCTGCTACTCTTGTTGGTTCTATTTCTGGTGCTGCGAAGGTGGTTGTGAACGGTTATACGCTTTCGAAATTTAAGCCTGGTGATTCTAAATGGACTTATTATGCAAATGCTGATTATGGTCTTTTATCTGAAGGTGAAAATTTTTATGAAGTTTATGCTTTGGATGCTAATGGTATAAAGAGTGAGGTTGTAACTGTTCCGGTTTTATTTTCTCCACATGTGGAAGAGGTGTCTTCAATGGAGGTTGTACCTGTTTTAGAGGAAAACTCAGGCTAAACGAGTAATTTTAGTTTAAAGATATTTAAATCTATTTTTATTGTGTTCTTCATTGCTTTTTGAGTATATAACTTCTCCTGTGTCTGGAGTTGTGAGATAGAACCAATATGGGCTTTCGATTGGATTTAATGCAGCATTGATGCTTTCTATACTTGGATTTGAGATTGGTCCTGGCGGAAGTCCTAGGTTTTTTCTAGTGTTATATGGTGATTCTATGGCTAGGTCTTTGCTTGTTATAATTCGATCTTTTGTTATGTAAAGTAGTGTTGCATCAGCTCCTATGGTCCAGTCGTGCTCTAGGCGTTTCCAAAGAATTCCTGATACTATTTTTTTATTTTCGAATCCAAAAACTTCATTTTCTATGATTGATGCCATAATTATTATTTCTTCTATATTTCGTTTGTTGTTTGAAAATTGTATTCCTGATATTTTTTTCTGAAAATTGTTTAAAGCTTTAATGATTAATTGTTCTGGTGTGAAATTGATTGGGTCTAGAAAATATGTGTCTGGATAAATATATCCTTCTAAGGGTAAGTCTAGTGAATTTGGTTTTAGGAAAGTATATTTATTCCATTGATTGAATTCTTTTATAGCTGATATGAATTGACCTGGAGAAATTAAATTTTTGTTTGCTAGTTTTTGGTCAATATCTCTGATTCTCAACCCTTCTTGTATTGTGAAAGATAGTTCAGTTTGATTTGGTTGAATTATTTTTTCTAGGATTTCATTTGTATTCATACTTTTGTTTAATGAAAAACTGCCGGCAAAAATTTCTGGACCGAGCTTTTTTGATTTCACTTGCCAATAGAATGCTAATTCACTTCTTATAAGGTCTTGGTTTTCGAGATTTTTGGCTATTTCTTTTACAGATTGTCCTGATTCGATTGAAAAGGCTATATTTTTGTTATTTGTTATATCTACCGGACTATTAATTAGCCAATAATACTTGATTAACATTAAACTTAATACAATTAGAAGTCCAATTGTGATTTTTTTGATAGATTTCTTGTTCATAGATTATCCTAAACCTGGAATGTTTAATCCGCCCATTACATCTTTCATCATTTCTGCTCCTATTTGTTGAGCCTTTTTTGATGCTTTATTGAAACATTTCACTAAATTTTTTTCTAAAACGTTTTTGTTTGACATTGTTTCATCACTGATTTTTATTTCAATAATTTCTTGTTCACCATTTATAATTACAGTAATACCATCGCTTTCTGCTTCTATGTGAGTCTTTTTTAATTTTTTCTTAATATCCCTTGCTTGCTTCTGAAGTTTGTATAGATCTTTTGCTTTGTCGAACATATTTTTTGTGATTAATTTACTTGCAGATTTTACCTTTTAAAAAAGTATTGCACAAGGTATCTATTTGCTCTAGACTGGCTGGGCAATTAATTTTGACGTAAAGAAAAATGGAACTAATGTTATTAGATGTACAGGCTCGAGAATCTGGCCGAAAGGCTAAGGATTTGTTGAAGAATGGAATTATTCCTATTGAATTCTATGGGAATGGAGTAGATAATTTATCTTTACAGGTTGATTATCAGGTTTTCCGTAAACTTTTCCGTGTAGCTGGTACAAATACTGTAATAGAGGCAACTGTTGATGGAAAAGACAAAATGAATGTTTTAGTACATCGTATTGATTTCCATCCGGTTACTGATCAAATAACTCATGTTGAATTTATTAATGTGAAAATGGATGAAGAAATTCATACTCAAATTCCTCTTGAATTTGAAGGAATTGCTCCTGCTGTTAAAGAGCTTGGTGGTACTATGACTCATAATCTAGAGCAGCTTGATGTGAAATGTCTTCCAAAAGATTTAGTTCATTCTTTACCTGTTAATGTTGAATCTATTGTTGATTTTCATACATCTATAAGAGTGAAAGACTTGACTGTTCCTTCTACAATTGCGGTTTTGAATGGTTTGGAGGATGTTGTTGCTTCAGTTTCTGCACCACAGGCTGAGGAGGTTGAGGAAGTTGTTGAAGAAGGAGTTGAAGGGGATTCTGATGAGTCTAAAGCAGCAGAAGGAAAAGAAGAAGAGGCTAAATAGAGTTCTCGTTTAAATATGACTTTGTGATATGTAGGGGTGAAGGTTTTTGGTTATATTAGTTTCGATAAAGGCTTTTTTGTGTTATAATATGTAGATAATATTATAGATTTATGCCTGACGGAAATGAGTTAGAAGACAATAAGGAAAAACAATCTGAGGATTCTCAAAAAAAATCCGTGGGGCATGCAAAAAAGCAGGCGGTTGAGATGTGGGATGAAATTAATAAATCTAATTCCAAGGATAAAAGAAATGATTTGAAGGAAGATATTCCTGATGAACCTATTGTGCCAATTAATCCTTTTGATTCAATGGATTCTTCTGTTAAGCCAAATACTACTGAAGAAGAGAAGGTAGGGGGTGAATATAATGAGAATGATGAGGATGTTGAAGAAGATTTAATAGGTGAGGCTGAAGAAGAATTGCCGATTGAACCTATTGCACCAATTAATCCTTTTGATGGACGAGCTTTTGGTTCAAAACCTTTGGATGAGGTTAGGAATGTGAAAGAAGAAAATGTTGTTGTGGAAGAAAAAAAATCTGCTGATGAAATAGGACATTCTATGGAGGGGAAAGATTTAAGTAGTGAAAATATTAATCCTGAGAGTGATGATTCTCAAAAGAATGAAGCGGAGCTTGGGGAAATTGTTGATTCACCATCAGTTGTGATGGATAGTTCTTCTGTTATAAACACTTCCTTGGGGCTTGCAGCTGAATCAAAATCTGAAGAAATTGATGATTTTAAGGAAGAGATTTGGCATATTTTGGAACAGGCAGGGATTACAAAAACATTCTTAGTTTGGGTTTTGATTTTGTTTCTTGTTGCTGCTGTTGCTTTGACGTTTTTTTTCTCTGGTTCTAATGGTGGTGATGTTGGAATTGAAGATGTTGATTCTGAAGTGCATCTTGTTCAACAGGAGGCGCTTGGTGTTCTTTCTTCATATATTTTTGGTTTGGAATTTAAACCTTTAGAAATACAGCCTATTGGTTATTGGGGAGATGATTCTGGTATTTCTTCTGCTTTTTTATTTGGTCTTGGTGATAATATTTTTTCTGTTAAGTTTGTCGAAAATATTAAGCTCTTGAGAAAGATGGAAAATGCTTATGATACTGATGTTTATGCTTTGATTGATATGTCTACAAATCGTCGTGAGGCTTTGATGAGTCATATATCTGAGATTGAAATTTTGATTTCTGATGCAAATAAGGCAATGATGGTTTTAGATGAAGAAATGGATTTTCTGAGCTTGGAATATGCTGGTGTTGTGGAGGAAAGAGATTTGGCTGAAGGTAATTTTTTTATTAATTTAGATTTACTCCAAGGGGAGTTGGCTTATGATCATTTGGATATTTTTGATAGACTTTCTCAAAATGCGATTGCCATTAAAACAAAATTTAATGCTAAAAGTTCTGTGAGAGATATGTTGTTTAGTGCTTTGAGTTTTTTGGAGCCTCGTTATGAAGATATTGTGACTAATGATGAAGCTTTGTTACAAGGTGTTAAAGTCTTTGATATTCCAGGGTCTGATATTGATGCCATAATTCCGTTGGAGAACTAGTTTTTTTCCATGTATAATGAAGGTATTATGTTGAGAATACTTGGTAAAATTCGAGCTTATAGTGAAGATAAGTCTTTTGATCAAAAGAAGGTTGAAAATGCTTTTAATTTTGCTAAAGACATTTATGATGAGCATGATACTGAAATGGATGATCCTTTGAGGGTTTTGAATGAACTACTGGAGCTGAGGCCTGATGAGGATACTATTATTGCTATTTTATTGCATGATATTTATCTTAATTTTTTAGTTCCAGATACTCTCATTAAAACTAAGTTTGGTGATTCTGTGTTTGGATTATTGCTTTCTCTGAAAAAACTTTTATCTCTTGATTATGCTGAAAATAATAAAAATTCACAGGTGGAAATTTTGAGGAAAATGTTTTTAACTATGGCAAAAGATATTCGTGTGATTTTAATATGGTTGGCCTCCAGACTTTGTTTGATGGAGGACTTGGCTCAATCTCGCGATGAAGAATATAAATTGAAAATGTCGACTGAGACTATGCATGTTTATGTTCCAATTGCTTCTAGATTGGGTATTTATAGGTTGAAAACTCAATTGGAAGATTTAGCTTTTAAATATTTAGATTCAGAAAATTATTTACTTATTAATGAACAGGTTGAAAAATATGGAAAAATGCAAAAAGTTGCTATTGATATGGTGCGTGATGACTTGGCGAAGTTTTTGAAGCAGAAGGGGATTGAATCTGAAGTTTATGGCAGGGTGAAAAATATTTATAGTATTTTTCGTAAATTGAAGAGGAAAAATTTGGAATCAATCGATAAGTTATGTGATTTATTTGCTATTAGAGTTATTGTTCCCGCAAGGCCAGGTGTGAATTCTGTTGATTATTTATATACTGTTTTAGGATTAATCCATAGTGAATGGAGGCCTATATCTAGTAGATTTAAGGATTATGTTGCTGTTCCAAAGCCTAATGGTTATAAAAGTTTACATACGGTCATTTTGGGGCTTACCCCAAAGGATTTAGACCAACCTGTTGAGGTGCAAATTAGAGATACTGATATGCATAGAGAAGCGGAATATGGTATCGCTTCTCATTGGATTTATAAGGGAGGAAAAGATACAAAAACAACTAATATTGATTCTAGGATTGATTGGATCAAAGGATTGGAACAAATTGATGATTTTTTTAGTTCTGATGATGATTTGTTAAAAGGAGTTAGTTTGGATGTGTTTAGAGATAGAATTTTTGTATTAACTCCTAGGGGTGAAGTTAAGGATTTACCTGCTGGGTCTATACCTATTGATTTTGCTTATTCTATTCACACTGATGTGGGGCATCATTGTGTTATGGCAAAAGTTAATTCACAAACTGTTTCTCTTGATTATGAATTGAAAAATGGTGATGTGGTAGAAATTATTACAAAAAAAGAAGCTACTCCACGTTTAAAATGGTTGTCTTTGGTTAAAAGTAATTTTGCTAAAAATAAGATTAAGACTTGGTTTAGTGGGTTAAATCATGAACATAATTTAAGGGAAGGGAAAATTTTATTAAATGCTCAATTGGAAAAATTTTCTAAACCTCCTTTAAATCAAAGTTATAGCATTTTAAAAAAATATTTGGGACGTGATTTAACTGTTTCTCAGCGTGAATCTTTAATTGAAGAAATTGGAAAAGGAATGAAATTGGCAAGTGATGTTGCTAAAAAAGCATATCCAAATGAAAGATTGGTGAATTCTGATGTTTCTTTAATTAAGCCTTCTAAGGATGAAACTAAAACTTTGGAGATTGGTATGGATAGACAAATGAAACTTGAAAATCAAATTATAGTTGGTGGTGAAAGTGGTTTGCCTATTAAAATTGCTGCTTGTTGTAAACCTCGTTATGGTAATAAAATTGTGGCTTATGTAACTCGTGGAAATCGTATTACTGTGCATAAATCTAATTGTCGTTTATTGGATTCTTTGGATGGAGAACGTATTATTATGGCAACTTGGAAAGGTTTAGAGGATAAGTTTTATAAGCATAGTGTGTGTATAGATATGAATGTTTTTTCTCGTCTTGGTTTAATTCATGATATTACTTCTGTGATTAATTCTTTTGATGTGAATATTATTGATATTATTATTAAACCCCTTGGTTCAGGCATATATAATGATTGTTTTTTTGTTGAATTTAACGATGGTTGCAGTATTGATATACTTATAAGTAAATTGAGTAAAATTGAAGGTATGTTGGAAATTTCTAAAATAGAAAATTATTAATTTAAAAATCTAAATAAGCATTGAATGAAATTTACTTTGAATTTCTCTTTCAATGATTTTTTGTATTATTGTTTGTATTTTGTTTTTTTCTTCCTTTGTTAGTTTTATTTTTTCTATTTCTTTAAGTTCTTGTGTTTTTATGTATTGTAAAAATTTTTTATATTTTTTTTCTAATTTTGTGTTTATTTCTTTAAAGTCAGGCATTAATCCAATTTTGTCTAATAATTTTATTACATAACTTATTGAGATTAACTTGGGTTTTGAAGAATTATTTATGTGATAAATGCTTGTTTCTAATAAAGGAAATAATTTTTCAATATTTTGATTTTCATAGATTAATTGATTTGTAATTTCGCTGATTTGTAATGCACTGATTAATTTGTTTAGATTTTCACCCTGGGATCTGAAATTTTTTATAGTTTCAATTTCACGTATAATGATATTTTTTGGTCCAAAATAAAGTGACATATTACATATGTTTAATGTTTCTAAATGTCCTGTAAATTTGCTGTTTACTTTTCTGGCTCCTTTGGCTATGGCTTTTATTTTTCCTAATTCTTCGCTATATAGGAAAATTAATTTATGGGATTCGCCAAAAATCTTATGTCCAAGAACGATGCACTTTGTAGTAAGGTTTTTCATTTATTCTTCTAACAAATCCTTTTTTAGGTATTGATGTATGGCAATTATTGAACTGCTAATACCAAGTAAGATTGTAATTAAAGATTCTATTAGGAATATTGCAAACAGATTTATTCCTTGAATATTTATATTTTGAGATAGCATTGATAGCATTATGAAACTTAGCACTACTGCTGAAATTCCATATATAACTGCCTCAAGTATAAATGGTAATCTTATAAACCAATGTGATGCGCCAACTAATTTCATTATGTTAATCTCTTTTTTACGTGAAAAAATTGTGATTTGTAAAGCGTTTATTATGATCAATGTCCCTCCAAGTATAAAAGTAATTATTAACCAGAAAATCACTTTTTGTGTGAAATCATTTACTTCGATTAAATTTTTCGAAACACTGGATATTATTGCATTGTTTGAATCTTGTCCGTTTGTTGAGGTGTTTGATAGGTAGGCTTGGTATTTATCCTGAGCAAGGAAATTTCCTATTAATTGATGGTACTCTGGTGAAATAGTTTTAATATTTAAGCTTGCAGGCAATGGATTTCCCAGTTCGTATTTTTCGAAGGCTAGTGAAATATCAGGATGATTTGTTTTTAGTTTAGCTAGTGCTTCTTTTTTTGATGTGTATATAACTTCTTCAACACCATCTATTTTTTCTAAATCTCCAATTATTTTTTGAATTTGAGGATATTCACTGCTTTCTTTTATGTAGACAATTACATCAATTTTTTTATTTAAATCATTTAAGGCATCTTGAGCAATGAAATTTACTGCTAAAATTATATTGAAAATGAAAAGAATTGTAGCTGTTACAAAGATTGTCGTAAGTGATAGGACTTTATTACGCCAAAGGTTTTTGAAGCTAGAAATTAAACTTTGTTCTAGCAGATTTATAGTTGATGGATTGTTTTTCATAAATATGGGGAAATATTTATGTAGATTATAGCGTTTCTTTTGAAAATTTTCTACTCGCGGTTTGTTTTTTTATTATTGAAGATTTGTACATGTCAGGTCTGTATGGTTTGAGACGAACTATTTTTGCATCTAGTTTTATATCCATTAGTAATTTTTCTAATCTGTATGTAAATGCAAATTGATCATAGCCAAGTGCTATTATATTTGGTCTATAATCTTTTATTATTCTGCTTTTATCTTTTGGGTTTCCTAATATAATTTTATTGGCCCAATTTGTTTCCTTTAGGTTTTCTAGTCTTTGCTTCTCATTGTTATCCGGAAAAGAGCCTTTTATGTTTTTTACTGTTTTGTCTCGTCCTATTACAGCTATGATGTGTGTGCCTAGCTCTTTTGCTTGCGTGAAAAGATTTTCATGACCAGCATGAAGATAGTCAAAAGTGCCAAAAACCATTACTACTACTTGTTTTTCTTTATTGTACATTTAGATCCGGAATAAATAGATTGATTATTATTAGTGCGACTAGGGCAATAATCATTACACATATTAATATAATGTCTAGTGTTTTATGGTTTTTATTTGTATCTGTGAGTTTAAGTCTTATAGAACTAAATCCATAAAGTAACCCTGTTATTACAAATGGAATGTCCATTGTTTTGTTGAGAATGCTAGTTGTTTTGATGAACAAATCATTCGCAATGAAGATACTAGAGCTAAAATGAAGCGCTCCAGTGATTATGAAGAAAATGAGAGAAATGTTTCTGATATTTTTAATTTTTTCCATATATGTGTGTATTATAGCATATTGATTTGCTAGGTGAGGATATTTTTTGTAGACTGGTGTTGATTTTTAAGAAATTCTTTATGCTCAGTGATGATCAGGTCAGACATATAGCAAAATTAGCTCGCATAAAGCTCTCTGATGTAGAGGTTTCTAAGTTTTCAAAACAATTATCTGATGTTTTGGATTATATGGAAATTTTGAGTGATGTTGACACTGATGATATACAGGAAACTTCTCAAGTAACAGGTTTGCTTAATGTAATGGAGAAAGATGAAATTGTTGAATCTCAGTGTGATAGAAAAGAATTGTTAGATTGCTCTGAGTTATCTGTAGATAGTGATCAAATTAGAATAATACGTGTTGTAAAATAATGACTAAATTAAATTCTTTAACAATTAGTGAAGCGGCTAAGGGGTTGCGCGAAAAAAAATTTTCCAGCGAAGATCTTTTGACATCTTGTATTGAAGCTATTGGTGAAAAAGATGGAGATATTAAGGCTTATGTTTATGTTGATGAAGGTGGTGCTTATGATTCTGCTAAAACTGTGGATAAAAAAATAGCTGATGGTGAAGATTTACCACTTTTAGCTGGTATTCCTGCTGGTATAAAAGATTTGTTTAATACCAAAGGTGTGAAAACGACTTGTTGTTCGCCTATTCTTAGTGATTTTGTTCCGCCATATGATGCTACAGTGATTGAAATGTTGAAAAAACAGGGGATGGTTATGGTTGGAAAAACTAATTTAGATGAATTTGCTTGTGGTGCTTCTACTGAGCATTCATGTTTTGGAGTTACTCGCAATCCTTATGATTTAGAGAGAGTTGCTGGAGGGTCTTCTGGTGGATCTGCTGCTGCTGTTGCGGCTGATATGTGTTTGTATTCTTTGGGTACGGATACGGGTGGTTCGATTAGGCAACCAGCGAGTTTGTGTGGAGTTTATGGCTTGAAGCCAACTTATGGTAGGGTTAGCAGAAGTGGTGTTACGGCAATGGCTTCTTCTTGGGATACTATTGGTCCTATGGCTAGAAGTGTTGAGGATATTTCTATTGTTTTTCAGGCAATTGCTGGTAAGGATAGGCGCGATATGACTATGCCAGATGTTAAAGTGCCTGATTATTCTCAATTTTTACGACAGGATGTTAAAGGCTTGAAAATTGGTTTGCCAAAAGAATATTTTGGAGAAGGTATAGAGCCTGAAGTTGCTGAAATGGTTAAAGATTCAGTGAAAAAATTGGAAGCTGCTGGTGCATATGTACAAGAAGTTTCTTTGCCTATGACTAAATATGCTGTTGCGGTTTATTATATTACTATGCCGGCTGAATTATCTGCTAATTTGGAAAGGTTTGATGGTGTTCGTTATGGTGCTCAGCCAAAAAGCCCTGAAGATTTGATGGATTTTTATGCCCAGGCTAGGGGAGAGGGGTTTGGTGATGAGATTAAGCGTAGAATAATGATTGGAACTTATGTTTTGTCTGCCGGTTATTTTGATGCTTACTATAAGAAAGCTCAGAAAGTTAGGACAAGAATCATCGAAGATTTTGCTAATGCTTTTGAACAAGTTGATGTTTTGATTGCACCGGTTTCTCCTTATCCTGCATTTAAAGTTGGTGTTTTTGATGATAATCCTTTGGCTTTATATATGGCTGATGCTCTTACAATTCCAGCTAGTGCAGCTGGTTTACCGGCTTTAGCTTGCCCTGTTGGTATGAATAAAGAAGGTTTACCTGTAGGTTTACAAGTTATAGGTCCTCAGTTTTCTGAAGGTTTATGTATGAAGGTAGGATCTGCTTTAGAAAAGCTTTAGGCGTTTTTCAGTTCGTTCTAAAATAATGATAAATTGCTTGTTTTATCTTTCTTTTCTAATTCAGGAATAAGATCTTTTTCTTTTAAAGGTTCAAGTAATTTTCCTTTTATACTTTGAGTATTTGCAAATTGCCAACACATATCAAAAATAGCTCTTTGGCTGTTTGCGATTTCTATGCTTTCTATTATCATTCCTATTAACTCATCCTTTAGTGAAATGATAGCGACTTTGTCGTCGTAAATATTTATTTCATTTGTGAAATCAAATTGATTTTTGTTTATTACTCTTATCTCACGATGGAATTTTTTATTTTCTTCTTGAACGGTTAGTCCGGCATCATCATTTGGGGTGAGTCCTCTTAGATATATTTTTTTGTTTGCTCTTTTTTGTACGTAGTCTTGATCGTAAGTTGGCCAAATTTTGCGAACTTCTTCTGAATTTGCATAGTTTAGAATTTCTCCTTTACTGTTAAGAGTGTCTGTATAAATATGTTTTATTCCTTCCAATCCTTCAAAATATCGTACTCTAGGGTGGTTTATTTTACCTGAAAGTGCTTTTAGTTTTGGCAATATGCCTCTTAGGTCGTTTGTACGAGTTTCAAATTCTTCTACTAGAATTTCAGGATCTATACTGCTGAAATATTTTGTTTTCTTTTTCGTATAGTGACTCACTAAACCTTTTTGTTTCAGTTTTTCAAGTATGTCGTAAGTAGTTACACGATTGATACCTGATGCTTGAGCAATATCTGATACTATTGAGGTACCTTGTTCTGTGCAGGCTAAAAATACTTTAGATTCTTTTTCACTGAGTCCTAATCTAGTAAGAATTTTAATTAATTGTGTCTCCATAGTGTTGGTGTAGAAATTTTCAACGCGGATTTGATTTTATCATTCAGTCCTGTTGGCAGCAATGGATTATGAATTTTTCTATTGCTAAACAATATTCTTTATTGTCAGTACTTGAAGTTTTTATAATTCCTGTTTTGAAATTTTTATCTATATTTAGTAAATTTTCATATATCGTTTTTAGCTTTAGAGGAGAGAAATTCCTAGACTGTTGTGCACTTTTTTTGATCACAAATGGGTGTTGTTTTAATCGTTTGCTTATTGCTTTTTCCGAATTTTGTTTGATCAAGGATTTTACCTGAATTAGTATTCGAAAATGTCTTACTATCATAAAGAATACTTTTATTGGATCTTCGCCACTTTCAGTGAGCACATGGAATGTTTTGAGCGATTGTTGTTGTCGTTTTTGGGCTAAAGCGTCTGTTAATTTGAAAACTGATGATGATAAGGAAGCTGTGCATAATTTGTCTATATCTTCCTGGTTTATTTCTTTTTCTTGGCAATATAGTGATAATTTATCTAATTCTTTTGAGATTTTCCAAAGATCTGTACCACAATGTTCTACTAAATAGTTTGCTGTTGTATATGAAATGTTTTTGTTTTGTTTTAATATCCAGTTAGCTGTTTCTTGAGGTTCAAGGATTGGAAATTCTTCTATTTTTCCGATTTTCTTTAATTTTTTATAGAGGCTGGTGCGTTTATCTGCATTTTTTTCTTCTTGAAATGCTAATATGCAAAAATCTGGTATTTTTGTCAGGTAATCTGCTATTTTTTTTTGGTCATCTGTCTTTCCTTTGTTTAAAAAATCTTTGACTATAACAAGACGTTTATCTGCCAAAAAGGGGAGTGATTGTATATTTGTATTGAATTCTGCTGGTTTAAGTGATTTTGCCTCAATTATTTCAAAGGAATGTTCACCATGTTTTTCAATAAATTGTTTACGCCAAAATTTTAATTTTTCACTACTAGAGTAGGAATCTTCACCGTGGAAAAGGAAAATATTGGACATTGAATTTGTTATAGGAATTGGATTATATACAAAAAGAGCCTTCTTAACCAGAAGGCTCTTTTTTCTATTTATTTAAATTTTTCTAATTTGGAACAATTGCTTGTTTTAGATCAATCAATTCACTAATTCCTGGAGGTGTATTTAGTAGAATTCGTTCGTCATATTGAATTGTTACTGCGCCTTGATCAAATCTAGGATCACCTACGGCGATTCTGTTTGTGAATAAATTAATAACATTACCAATCAAGCTTCCGTTTACTTTTAATCTAGTATTACTTTCTCCGTTTGATTTTATTTCACCATCTTTTTCTAGATTGATTGACATATAGATACCGTCTAATTGTTTTACATCTTTATCTATGATGATATTACCATCTATGACAATGAAGGCGGCATAAGCTATGTTTCTTGGTTTAGAATAATTTGGAATTGCGGCTACTATATCTGAATTTATAACTAGATCATGTCCCATTACGATATAGGTTTGTGCTGCCGGAATATTATTTGCAGAGTCACCTGTGATTGTGAATTGACCATCGCCTCCTATTGTTAGATCTCCATTGGTTTTTACAAATACTCCACTTTCTTTATTTTCAACCAGATTTAGATTTTCAACTGATTGTAATCTATCAAGTGTTAAATTTTCTCCCCATCTTGCAATACGAGTAATGTTTGCTTTGATAGCTGCGTTGATGTTAGTTTCATAAAGTTCTTCAGCAACTTCAGCTTTAAGCTCACATACTGTACTTGAGAAATTTTTCAAAGCATCGTTGTAGTTTTCCAAGTTGTCTTCTTCATTACTAAATTTACATATATCATGAGTTGGTCTCAGCAATGTTTGAGCTTCCTGGATATCTCCGTCACCAGTTTGAACCAGTACTTCTTGTTTTTTTGGAATAGGTGTAATTCTTATACCAACACCTGTACTACCTTTAACAGGAGAACATTTTGCTACATCTGTACCACTATTTACAACATCGTGGAATAATACATCTCCACCTTGTCTTGTTAAAACAAATGGGCAAAGCACTACAGCTTCAGCTCTGTCGCGTCCACTATCGTCTACACCACCTCTGAAGCTTGTATTGTCAAAAGCTCTATATTGAATTACGTTTTTGAATTTTTCACCACAGCCATCAAGTACTGTTAAATCTTTACAACTTGTTGCGTTTATTCTTGATTTGTTTAACATTTGATATTTAATAACTATACGTCCATCAGGTCCAAGATTGTTTACATTATTAAATCCAATTTCTTTGCTTGATTTGAATGTGAAGAATGCGTCTTTTGCGTCTTCTATACAAATTAAATTTCCTCTTGTACGACAATCATAGTTTTTATTTGAATAAGTATAATATCTATCACTTAATCTGTCGTTTGTGTTATCAGGTCTATAATTCCCACTTCTGAAGATAATTTCTCCATGTTTCTTTCTATAATCTTTAATTGCTATAATTTCAATTGCAGCTATGTCTAAATGTCCACCAAGTCCACCTGTGCTAAGTATGTCACCACCTGTTGTAAATGAATCATCTTGAATTTTGACTGATTTAGTTTTACTTCCCGGTGTGAATACTGCCATGAATGTTAAATATGGTTCTTTTGTTTTATCAGCAATATTGATTAAATGATTGGCTTGTCTTAAATTGTTTCCTGGGTAAACTACTTTTTCAATTTCCGGATCTTTTTCGCGTGGGGGAGTACTTGGTCTACTTGCACCTTTGGCGTTTATAGTGTCTACACAAATTTGGTTTCCATTTGCGTCTCTGAAAATATCATTACCTCCTGAGTCACTTGATGCCCATACTCTTACTCTTGTATTGTCATCAAAATGTCTTAGAGTTTGTTCCAAAGTACCTTGTCTGTTTAAACGGTTTTTGTTATTTCTATCCCATTCTCCTTGTCCGTTTGTAACTTCCCAGTTGTAATAAAGTTCGTTTGTTCTTGCAGCAGGATTTGTTCTTACATCAATTTGGAATAATTGATTATCACCTGTTACGTCAACTTCCCATGGAGTTGTGGGACGTGTTATATCTAGACTAATACAATCTGCCGCTCTTTGAACTATTAGAGTTGAGATGTCTTGGGTACATACTCCAGCTGGCAATTGAGGGTCTCCTGTAGCACTTACATTTATATTAACAACTTGTGTAGGATCGTAATTTTCAGCTCTACGATAAACAAAAATCAATGTATTTTCTGTTTGAACTTCACGTTCAGGGAATGTGATAATTTTTCTATTTGGATCAAGAGCATCGCCAACATGACCTATAGATCCTTGTCCTGTAAGAGTTACAGTTATTGGTCCGTTATGTCCTTGGAATTGTCCAGTGATATCAAATATTGTAGTTTCATTTTCAGGATTAAATGCTCCTCCACGTGGTGTGAATTGTAGATCTACACAGATTGTGTTTTCAGGAATTGGAATTTCTGCGATACAATTTTCTATTCCAATAATATCTTCACCAAGCTGTGTTATTGATAATGAACTTGCTTCACCAGGTGCTTCTGTATATGTAATTACTAGGAACTCTTCTCCTGCTGTGATTGTTAGTTCGTTTGTCATTACATCATTAATATCTACGGTATCATCAATTATTGAATTTACTATTATATTAAGAGTTTCTTGGTTTAATCCTCGTTGATCTTGTAGAATTGCTGCTGCTCTGATTAATACCAGATTGGCATTTTCAATATGATTTGGATTTATCATTGTTCCATATCTAGGGTCGAGTCTATAGACTATTTCATTTGGATCCGGTGTGGCATCATTTGTGAATGATGATTCTGCACTGATTTGATAAATACTGTTTCTTTCTATAGTTCCAGCAGCTTCAAATACTAATGGTGCAATTGCTTGTTCTGCTCCTACTATTCTTTCAATACTAGGTATTAATTCCACACATTCTAAAACTTCGGCGATTTCTT
>CAYORB010000009.1:0-2146 GCA_964406295.1 uncultured Candidatus Peribacteria bacterium
GGGATTGATTCATCTGTTTCTATACCTTTGTCTGGAGCTGTGTCCAAAAGCATGTCTAGCTCAACTGGTTCCATGTCTGGATCTATACCTCCGTCTATAGATGATGTCATTGTATCTGCTGTACCTGTGTCTATTTCTCTTTCTGGTAAAACTCTTGTATCTTCTGTTTCTGCATCTGGCTCCTCAAAGGGTCTTATTTCTTGACATGCACTTAATACAGACAGTATCGCTATAGCTTTTGCTGCGCCTACAGTTGCATTTCTAATTCCATTTATTCCTTCTTTAATTCCAGCTATTAATCTTTCACCTACAGTATTATTTTCAAATCCTTTTTGTGGTACTTTTATCCCCATAAAATTATTGATTTTTAAATTTAGAGGGAATTATACTGGGTGCCATAAATAAGTCAAGTCAAAATGTAGTGAAAATGTTACTAAAAACACCTTATTTTTTAAGACATGCTTTTTGTTGTTGATATATCTAGTTTTCATTAAACACCAGTTGGCACTTTTGCTAATATGGGTTTGTTGGGAGTATGAAAACTATTGCTACTTCCAATTATCCATGACTGCACCTGTGTTTGCGCTAGTTACATTCTGCACATAACGTCCTAGCCAACCTCGTCTGATTTTTGGTTTGAAAGCTGGAAGTTTTTCTAAACGTGCTGCAATTTCCTCGTCGCTTAGTTTCACATTTATGCTACGTTTTTTAGCGTCAATTTCGATAATATCGCTATCTTCAACTATAGCTATTGGACCTCCTGCTGCTGCTTCTGGTGAAATATGTCCTATACAAAGTCCACGTGTTCCACCTGAGAAACGTCCGTCTGTAATCAAAGCTGCTCGTATTCCTGCCCCTTTGATTGCTGAAGTGGGTGCCAACATTTCTTGCATACCCGGACCGCCTTTTGGCCCTTCATATTTAAGTACAACTACGTCTCCGTCTACAACTTTTCCTGTTAGAATAGCTGAAAGTGATTCCTCCTGAGATTCAAAAACTTTCGCTGTCCCTGTAAATTGCATCATATCATCCTCTACACCTGCGGTTTTCACAACTGATCCAAGTGGTGCAATATTTCCGTATAAAATAGCCAAACCACCAGTTTTAGAAAATACATTCTCTCCAACCCTAATAATATCACCATCGGCCTCAGGTGCAGCTTCTACTGCATCTCTCAATGTCCCCATACAAGTTGGTAAATCCAAATCTAAAGAAGATCGTTCATCCATATCTACTGCTTTTAAAATGGCTGGAATTCCTCCACATCTATGAATGTCTTCTATATGAACATCTGGTCTTGATGGAGATACTTTACAAACATTTGGTGTTTTATCAGCAAGCTGATCAATTCGTTCTTGTGGGTATTCAATTCCTGCTTCATAGGCTAAGGCAAGGGTATGGAGCACTGTGTTTGTTGAACCTCCCATAGCAAGATCTAAAATGAAGGCATTGTCTATCGCTCCTTCAGTAACTATATCTCTAGGTCTAATCTTGTTCTTCAATACATATTCTAAAGCTTCTGCACTTTTTTCTATAAAATCCAAACGTTCCGGATTTAATTCCCAAGTTCTTTTCTCTTGATCTATCCATTTTGCAGCTGGAATAGTTCCATTTCCCGGCATAGCCAATCCTATTGCCTCAGCCAAACAGTTCATTGAATTGGCTGTAAACATTCCTGCGCAAGAACCACAAGTACGACACGCTGTTGAAGCAAGATTTTCTAATTCTTTTTCATCAATTTTTCCTGCTGCTTCTTTACCAACTCCTTCAAATACTGTAACTAAATCTGAATTATTATCACCAGCAAGCATGGCTCCTCCACTTACATAAATCGAAGGCACATTCAATCTAACCATCGCATTTAACATTCCAGGGACTATCTTATCGCAATTTCCTATCCCAATCCAAGCATCACAGGGATGAGCCCCTACAATGGTCTCAATCTGATCTGTGATCAATTCACGAGACGGTAATGAATATTTCATACCAAAATGTCCCATGGCAATCCCATCATCAACAGCTCCACCTATGTTTGCGTACCAAACATTATATCCTTTATCTTTTAATTTTTTTACCAATAGTTCTCCCAATTTATCCAAATGCGTGTGTCCGGGAATTTGAGTAGTAAAAGAATTCACCACTGTTA
>CAYORB010000009.1:2246-7707 GCA_964406295.1 uncultured Candidatus Peribacteria bacterium
GGTGTTCGAAAAATTTCTGCAGTTGAATTCAAAGATGCATTTCAAATAATTTTCTGGCGGAGAGAGGGGGATTCGAACCCCCGCGAGGGTATACACCCCCCTACAGGATTAGCAATCCCGCCTCTTCAGCCACTTGAGTACCTCTCCGCGTTTGAACTGCTAGATCAATATATGAAAAAGCCATGTTTAAGTCTAGTGGAAATTAATAAATTCTTATTTAGTGGTCACTGAAAAACACCAAATGGCAACGATTTTCACCATATTTATTGACTAAACATCTTTAAACCAATTATTCCTATCATAACAACTATTATACCTAACCATTGATAATGATTTAAATTTTCTTTGTGATAAACATGAGATATAGCCGCAGTAAAAACCATACCTGAAGCACCGACTGCTGCCACAATACTTATAGCGCCATATTGTATAGCCAAAGCAAATGCTCCCGTACCAACAGTAGCAAGACTTGAAATAAGAGCTATTTTTTTCATTTTTTTAATCGGAATCTTTTGAATTCTTTTAATTCCAAATTTTTGCCTGGCAATTCCTATTATTAATACAAAAATTCCTATGAAAACTTCCCAAAAATAAGCAACCATTAAAGGATTTGCTTCTCTAGCAGCTTTACTCATAAAAAATATAGCAATACTTACGAATAAAGCATTTCCAAGGGCTAATAATATTCCTTTTTCAGTTTTAGTGTTGAGATGTGGCATATGATTTTTTTGTAAACCAAGAAAAATCACTCCAGCTAAAATTAGAATAATCATTAATAAACTTTCGACTGAAATATATTCGCCTAAAAATAAATATGCCCATAAAGCCAGTAATAACACTCTTATTTTTGTAAATGCACCAACGATTCCAACTGGTAAATATTGATATGCTAAAAAATGAAGCACTAATGAAATGGCCCCTGCAGCACTTCCCAATACAATCCAATAAATAACTTCAGGAAGTTGAAACAGATCAGCATAGCTTACAAATAAGAATACTGGCGCCATCACTACTATCAGAGATAAATTTCTATACATGCCTAATGACAGGCCATCCATATTTCTAGCATGCTTTGCTATTAGGATGTTGTGCGTGGTATAGGCAAGCATCGATATTATTGCGAGTGTGAAGAACATATTTTGATTATAACATGAGTTCTACTTATAAATAACCTCCAACCTGTAAATCCCAAAGTTTTTTATAAAGTCCATTATTCTTATTTGCTAAATCTGCATGTTGCCCCTCTTCAATAATTTCACCACCATCAAGAACAAAAATTCTATCTACACTCATAATAGTTGATAGCCTGTGTGCAATTACAAAAGTTGTTTTTTGTTTAATCAATTTATCAAATGCGTCTTGAATTAAACTTTCACTCTCACTATCTAGACTACTAGTCGCTTCATCAAGAATTAAAATCTTTGCGTTACTTAAAATCGCCCTAGCAATAGCCACTCTTTGCCTCTGACCACCAGATAATTTCACGCCTCTTTCCCCTACTAAAGTTTTATATCCTTTAGGGAACTTTTTAATAAACTCATCACAATGAGCCATCTTAGCAGCGGCAATCACTTCCCTGTCACTAGCATCTCTTCTACCATAACGAATATTTTCCATCAGACTACGGTGAAATAAAATCGGGTCCTGTGGCACTAATGTAACTTCCCTCCTCAAACTATCCTGAGTCACTTTTGAAATATCTTGTCCATCAATAGCAATTTCACCACTCTTCAAATCAAACAATCTCAAAAGCAATTTTACAATAGTAGATTTCCCACCACCTGAAGGTCCTATCAAAGCAATCTTTTCACCTGGTTTAACCTTGAAATTCAAATTATTCAAAACATCCTCTCCACTTTTACCATAAGCAAAACTTACATTTTTAAATTCAACACAGCCACTATGTATATTAATATCATGAGCCTTATTTATATCCTTAACTTCATGATCTGTATTTAAAATAATGATCATCTCTTCACTGTCAGCCAAATTTTCAAATAGCTGGCGCAAATTTCTGCCGAAATTCCATAATTGATGAAATAGTTCAAATAAATAAGCTTGAATTAAAAAGAAATCTGCTAATACAATCAAATCTTGTTCCCATAATCTAATAGCTAAAAACAAAATCCCGAACTCCAATAAAACCATAAATGCTCCCTGCCCAGCCTCAACATAAGAATTAATATTCCATGCTTTTCTCGTAATTTTTTGCCAATTATCTGTATCCTTTTTAAATCTGTTTAATTCATAGTTTGAAGCAGAAAAAAGTTTAATATTAAAATTGTTTGTAATAGCATCAGATAAAGATCCTGTGATTTTAGTATCAGCTTTTGAACTCGCAAAATCGTATTTCCATTTATAAAGAGTCGCCCAATAATTCGTTCCCAAAAATATTAATGACCATAAAAACATCAAGCCCCCCAACAAAGGATGAACATAAAATAAAATTGCAAAAATTGAAATAATTTTCAATCCCATTGGTAGCATATCCCAATAAATCTTATCTGTAATATTCTCAAAACCTCTCACTAAACGAACCATTTTCTTCACCAAAGCTCCAGAAAAATTATCAGAGAAAAATTTATAAGAATTTTTTTGAATATAAGCGAAACATTCATTAGAAATCTCTGATATAATTTTGGGCTGTAAATAATTATTTAGAAATTGCGCTGTTCTCCAACCAAACCAGTCAATAACCTCTACCAAAACCAACCAAAACAAAGTCCCAAATAAAGCAGCTACAATAACATCTTTGGCCTGATCCTGAATCAAAACATTAAAAAATTCCCTAAAAATCACTACCCATAGCAAATTTCCTGCTACACCAACAAATAAAGCTAGGAGCATAAAGGAACCTATCAACTTATAATTTCTCACATGTTTCCAGAAAAATCTAAATGTTAGTTTTGTATTTCGTTTCATAGGTGTTTAAAACGAATAAAAAACATATTTGTTACGAAATAAGCTTGTAGATGCGGGATTACCTAAGACTTTCAGGTAAGATTTGTAGAAAATCTGTTGATAATGCAAAGTCAGTTTCCCAATAGTTAACACCAAGTCTTAAAGATGAGTAATAGCGAGGTCTTTCTTTGAAATAGTGTTCTTCGCTAGGTAGTAAAAGCATCAATTCACCTAGTTTTTCTCGTAAAAACCATTTTTCGCAAAGACGTGAAACTCGGCCATTACCATCACTAAAAGGATGTATAAGAACCATCATTAAATGCAACCACGAAGCCCAGAAGAAAACTTCAACTGGAGGCATTTCTTTCTTCAATAAGTCTCTAACTACTGCAAAAAGTTGTTTCATTTCATTTGCTACATGCTGAGATTCAATCGCGAGATAAACAAGTCCACTATTTGAAAAAACACCCACAGGTTCGTTTCTGTATATTCCTTGTCTTTTTGTATTCACAAAATCATTACTCAAAAGCGAATGCACTTTAAGCATGTTTTTTTCATTTAAAGTATGGGCTCTGCTAAAATAGTAGGCTTCAACCAGATCCTCCACTTCTTGTGCCTCTTTAGGACGAAGTTTTTTAGCTTGCATTTGACTATTCAAAAAGGAATTCAAATTGAGAGAATTCCCCTCAATATTCGAAGAATAAAGTGCTGCGGCACTTAACATGAAATTAAAATCTGGTTTTGGTGAAGTTTTTTTTTGTTTTAATTTTATGAATTGTATATAGGATTTTTGAACTTTTTCTTGTTTGATATATTTTGGAAGTAAATGTTTTTCAAAATATTGTTTACTTTCCTTTACTCGACTTTCAGTATTAGTTTTTTTCAATGAATATGTAACATGTGGCGCAATCCCATGTTTTTCTATTTGATGATTTGCTAAAAGCACCTTCAAATGACGATGAAGAGCTTGTCTACTTATGCCCAGTTTACTGGCTATATCAGAAGGAGTTAAGGTTAGCTCTTTTAAAAACTCCAGTATTTTTTGCTGTGTATGATTCATGTAAGGTTTACAGTAAAGGTCTGACTTAAGTTTACAGTAAACTTGTAAGAATTACTAGGGCTTGGCTATCAGAGGTTGCTATTTCTAAATTTAATTTCTGGGTGCAGATTTGGATGAAGTGATAAATTTTACTTATTTTCCAAAAAGGATTGGGTGGTGCAGATCTAAGTGAAACAAGAAAAAATCTTCATAAGTGTACAAATGTACATGTTGAAGATTTTATTTGCAGTTGAGCTTGGAGATGCCCATCCAATCCTTTTTGGCGGAGAGACAGGGATTCGAACCCTGGGTAGGTTGCCCTACAATGGTTTTCAAGACCATCGCTTTCGACCACTCAGCCATCTCTCCGCGTTTGTGCTCAAAGCTTGATAAATATAGAAAAAACAGCACGAAAATGCAATGAGAAATTCAATGAGTATTTTAAATCTACATTTCTTCTACTACTTTTACCCCCAACAAAGCCAATCCATTTTTCAAAATCTGCGCACTGGCCTCTACGATTTTTAGTCTTTCTGCTTTTAATTCAGGATTGCTGGCACGCAAAACTGGTACTGTATTATAGAAAGAATTAAACTTCTGAGCTAAATCGTAAATATAATTACTAACTATATTCGGTTTGTATTCGCTTGCTGCACTAGCAATCTGTTCAGTAAATTTAGGAAACATTCTCATCAAATTGTGAGTCAATTTATCAGCATTTTCCGGCTCATGCATCCCTTCCCCTGTATCTTCCTCAGCTCTACGTAATATACTTTTTGCACGTGCGTAGGCGTATTGAAGATATGGAGCATTATTACCTTCAAAACTCAGCATTTTCTCCCAATCAAAAACAATATTAGTGTTCCTATTTTGAGAAAGAATATTGTATTTAATAGCTCCAATGCCAACTACACGTGCTACATTTTCTGTATCTTTTAACCCAGCACTTTTTTCTTCAATCAATTTTATCGCACGTTCTACAGCTTCAATTAACACATCGTCTAATAAAACCACATTCCCTTTTCTAGTACTCATTTTCCCGTCTTTCATACTCATTCGTCCAAAAGAAATATGAACAGGTTCATCGTTACAAAGATTCAACCTGCGTGAAGCATCAAAAAGCTGTTTAAAATGCATAGATTGAGCAGAATCTACTACATATAAACTCCGAACAGGTTTCCAAGTATCGATTCTGTATTTCATTGTCGCTAAATCTCTGGTGATATACAAAGTAGCACCATCTTTTTTTTGTACTGGTACGGTTGCTATATTTTCATCTTCAAAATGAATAACTTGAGCACCTTCTTCGCCTTCCACAATCAGACCTTCTTTCTTTCCTCGTTCCAAAATCGCAGCCATTTTATCCTGATAAAAACTCTCCCCCATCACATGATCAAAATGTATACCACCTAAATTATCATAAGTTTTTTGTAAATCTTTCATACTTTCCTCTACAAACCATTCCCATAGTTTGTGATTCTCCTTGTCACCTTCTTCAAAATTCTTGAACTCCAATCTTCC
>CAYORB010000009.1:7807-17744 GCA_964406295.1 uncultured Candidatus Peribacteria bacterium
TTATAAGAAAACTCATCTTCAAGTGTCAGTTTTATTATTTTCGGTTTTGCTTTTTTGATTTCCGAAGGTTTTTTTTTTGCTTGTTCAATTACATGATGTGCCTTTTCCTGTTGAGTTACTTTAGAATCATTAACACTTTGTCGTCCACGTATACCCAAATCAATTTCACGTCTATCTTCTGTCAAAATATATGGTTCGATTTGACCACCTATATATTTAATAATAGAGTTTTGAATTTCTTTAAGGATTGCACCAAATTTATCAATATGCATTTTACTTAAATCTTCTATGAAAAGTACTGCGTTGTTTGTTTTCTTAGTGAATTTTGTTCTTTCACATTCCCTATGGTTCCATAGTCTACTAGTAATACCTCCCTTATCCATATATGCAACCTCCCCTTCTGCAGCCTCTTCTACATCAATAGATCCAATCGGTCTAAAAGCCTCTTTTCCTTTTGTGAAAGTTAAATGCAAATCTCCACACAACCAATCCAAATCTTCGCCACCTATCGGCAACATATGTTTAAGTGAGAAATAATTATAAAGGTCTACCAAAAGATTTATATGAGGAATTTCTTGTCCGGCAGATACTCTTTTAATTAAAGCAGCAATTGAAGGTGCTTTCTTTTTTGGATTTACACCAAATTTCCCATAAGCAGCTGCCCATGGTGCAATCATCGGATCTGCATAAATGTCTTTCTCAATAAATTCTCTTCCTCTCTGAGCTGAAACTCCTCTAAGCAGACTCTCAACTGAAGATACTCTTCTGGTATTATTAAGCCCTTTTATTATGATAACTCCGATTTTCAAATCAGGATGTTGCTCGAATATCTTTGGGTCGACTATCAATTTCATGATCCTATTGTAATGAAAAAGTTAGATATAAATCAATAGTCGTGTTATTATGTGTTGGTATATTAAATTTCTTATGTACTCGGATTTGCTGCCCCTTTTGGGGCTTATCATTCTCTCAGGTATTTTTTCAGGAAGTGAAACTGCGCTAGTTTCAGTCACTCAGTCAAAGGTGGATGAGCTTGTTGCTAAGAAAAAAAAGAACGCTAAACTGTTAAGAAAACTTAAAAATGATCCGCATAAATTATTGATTACGGTTCTGATCGGAAATAATATCGTAAATATAGGAGCTTCTGCCTATGCAGCGGTTGTTTTTACTGAGATATTTGCTTCAAATGGAGTTGGGATTGCTACTGGAGTTATGACTTTTTTCATTCTAATTTTTGGTGAAATTACCCCAAAATCTTTTGCTCACCAACATGCTGTAGGAGCTTCTCTTTTGATTGTTAAGCCGGTTTATATTTTGCAAATTTTGTTGTTCCCTCTTGTTTGGTTTTTTGAAAAAATTGTGCATTTTACTAATTATCTTGTCGGAGCCAAGGCTTCAAGTACAGTTACTGAAGGGGAGCTTGTTGCTATGCTGAAAATTGGAGCTCAAGAAGGTGCTATTGAAAAACAGGAAAGAGAATTAATTGAAAATGTACTGGAATTTAATGATATCCAAGTTGAAGAAGTTATGACACCAAGAGTTGTGATTGATGCACTAGATTCTGATCTTAGTATTGGAGAAGCTGTTGATTTTGCCATAAAACATTCTCACTCACGTTTACCTGTTTATGAGGGTGATGTGGATAACATAATTGGTGTTATCACGATTAAGGATTTGTTGAAATTTTCTCACACTAACTCTCATAAGAAAAAACTTAGAAGTCTTAAATTATCCATACCATTGGAAGTTCCTTTATCTAAGAAAATTAATAAATTGTTCCGAGAGTTTCAGCGCAAACATGTACATATTGCGATTGTAATCGACGAATATGGTGGTACTGCAGGGTTAGTTACGTTAGAAGATTTATTGGAAGAGATTGTTGGTGAAATTGTGGATGAATTTGATGATCATGAAAACCTTATTGAAGTAGTTGATAAAAGAACTATTATTGTTGATGGATCTGTTGAAGTTGAAGATGTAAATGATTTTTTTAACCTAAAATTTGGCCCTAATGACCATGATTCTGTTAGTACATTAATTACTGAAAAACTTCAAAGATTCCCACGTGAAGGTGAATTAGTGAAATTTCCCAGAGGTAAAATTTTGGTTCTTAAGATGGAAAATAATTTAGTTAAACGTGTGAAAATAACTAGATTTAAAAGTAAAAGATAATTTGATAGATTCTGAGACTTGATCTGTTGGGGCTTTTTTGGTATAATGGGATGATTTAAAAATAAAAATTAAAATAAAAATCATGAAAAAATACATTTCTTTTTTGTTAGCTACTATGCTTGTAGCAGCACTACCGTTCAGTGCCTTTGCGTCTGAAGAAGACACTCAAGAACCTAATGATGTGGAGAATATACAGGTAACTCCTTACGATGGGGCTATTATGGTCACTTGGGATGATGCCTATGATGATACAGCTGTAACCGGTTATAAGGTTTTCTATGGAACTTCACCAATTACCGGTGAAGGACAAAGTTTAGACATGGATGTAGATGCTGGAGATGTGTTGGAATATGTGATAACTGAACTTGAAAATGATACTGAATATTTTGTTTCAGTTATTGCTTATGATGAGGCTGGTAATGAAAGTATAAACTGGGGAACTCCTATTAATGCTTCAGCTACTCCAAACACAGAGGCTGGAGCTCCAGTTGCAAGTGGGGATTCTGAAGCACCTCTTGTTGCTGATGCTGAAGCTTTAAATATGGTTGAAGTTAAAATAGAGTTTTCTGAACCGGTTGTATTACCCTTAGAAGATGCGGAAGATGCATTCTCAATTGAAAATGATGATACTTTTGAACCATTATTAGTAATTTCAGCTGAGATGGATGAAGAAGATGAATCAGGTCAAACTGTTATATTAACAACTGAGAATCAAGATGCTGAAGTTCAATATACATTAACTGTTGGTATAGATGTAAAAGACCTTGCTGGAAACGGTATTGTAAGTGGAACTTCTGATACCGCTGCTTTTGAAGGTAGTGATGAAGAAAAAGAAATTGAAGAAGTTGTTGCAGATCTAGCTCTAGCAAGCGTTACTGTTGTAGATAACACTCATGTTACTGCTAAATTTACTAAGAGTATTGAATTAAGTATTGATCCATCTGAAGATTTTATTATCACTAATAAAGAGTCTGATGAAACTTTAGAAATACTTGGAGTAGAATTGACAGAAAATGATGAATCTATTGAAGATGCTTTAGTATTATTGACAACGAGTCCGCAAGAAGCTGTTAGTTATAATGTTACAGTAGTAAATGTACTCGATGATGAAGGAAATGAGATCGCTCAAGAAAATGCGGTTGCAGAATTCAGAGGAATTCCTGCTCCAGTAGGAGATACTGATACTACTGAAGATCCAGTCGAAGATCCTGCTGACACTCCTATAGAAGATTTAGTTGCCCCTGAAGATGTTGCTAAAATTCTAGTTAAAAAATTAATTGAAGCTGAGAAATATGTAGTGAAATTAACATGGTCAAGAGTGCAATCAGCTAATGCTGATGCTGTAAAACAAACTGTATATAAGAGTGGTGACGGTAGTGATTATGATAAAGAAGCTGATTTAGATCCAGAAGCTACTGAGTATGAAATGAGAAATCTTGAAGCTGGTGAATACTGGTTTAAATTAACTCAAACTGATTCTGCCGGGAATGAAAGTGAAGGTGAAATCGTAAAAGTATTGCTATCAGAAACTGGTCCAGAAATGGCTGGATTACTTCTGTTGTCTGCTGGGTTTGGAAGAATCTTCAGAAAAAAGAGAAAATAAAATAAGGCGGGGAAGAATAAAATACTCTAAAAGTTCTGCTGAAAGGTGGAATTTTTAGATTTTAATAAAATTTAATATTTATTTGTTAGCTTGATCACATGATCAAGTTGAGTGATAAGCTAAAACGCGGGATAATTATGTATTTGATTGTTGGATATTTGTTTATGCTTTTTGCTTTGTACCAATTACCGGATGGCTTGTTTCACATATATTTCTTGGATATTGGACAAGGAGATTCTATTTTAATTGAAAGTCCAGAAGGTCATCATATTTTAGTTGATGGTGGGCCGGGGTCGGGAGTTTTGGAAGAGTTAGCTGTGTTGCTACCGTTTTTTTCTAAGGATATTGACCTTATGGTACTTACTCATCCTCATGCTGATCATATAGATGGATTGGTTGAAGTACTAAAAAGATATGAAGTTAAGGCTGTTTTATTTTCTGCTGTGGATTTTTCAAGCGGTGCATATGATGAATTTTTACATGAAATCAATGAGCAAGAAATTGATTTTTGGGTTGCTGAAAAAGATGAAGATTTTCGTTTTAATTCTATGATTTTAGATGTCGTATATCCACTAAATCAAATATCTGGTGAGCAGTTTGAAAATTTCAATAATTCATCTTTAGCATTGAGAATTATTTATGATGATGTGAAAATTTTGTTATCTGGTGATCTAGAATTAGAGGCTGAAAAAGAACTGATTTCTTCAGGTGTGGATATTCGTGCTGATATTTTAAAAGCTGGACATCATGGCAGCAAAACTTCCTCTAGCTTAAGTTTTTTGCGTAAGATTCAGGCAAAGGTTGTGGTAATCCAAGTCGGGAAAAATAATAAATTTGGACATCCTCACGAAGAAAGTTTGAGACGTTTTGAAAAAGCTGGTATACAAAAAATTTATCGTAATGATTTAGATGGACGGATTGAATTTGTTTTTTAATTTTCGACACGATAAATCACGGCACCAAGTGTACGAAGTTTTTCTTCTAAATTTTCGTATCCCCTATCGATATAATTAATATTAGAAACTTCAGTTTCTCCAGATGCAACAAGCGCTGCTATAACCATGGCTGCACCAGCTCGTATATCAAAACTTGAAATTGGTAGAGCTTTTAATTTACTTGGACCAATTATCAAAGCCTGGTGTGGATTCATTAATTCTACATGTGCGCCCATAACTTCCAGTTCAAAAAGATAATTTAATCTACCTTCGAAAAGAGTTTCAAAAACTTTACTTACACCTCTAGTCTGAGTTAATAAAACTGAAAATGGTGCTTGAAGATCAGTTGGGAAACTTGGATGAACTGCTGTTCTTAACATTTTCACTGCTTTCAAACTTCCTTTGTGTGTTTTTATATGTACCCAATTTTTACCAAGTTCAAAATTTGCTCCTATTTCATGTAGTTTTTGCCAAACACTATCTAAATGATCAGGATTAATTCCTTTTATCATTACGTCACCACGAGTTGCTACAGCTGCGATAGCGAAAGTTCCTGCCTCTAAATAATCGCCAGTAACTTTATATTTACATCCTTTTAAAACTTTAACACCTTTAATTCTAATATTATTGGTACCTACTCCTTTGATCTTTGCTCCCATCTTATTCAAAAATAAACATAAATCTTGCACATGTGGTTCTGCTGCTGCTAAACGAATTTCGCTTTCTCCTTCTGCAAGAACAGCTGCCATTATTGCATTTTCCGTAGCTGTAACACTTAGTTCAGGTAAAATTATCGTACTAGCTTTTAGTTTTTTGCATTTTAAATGTAATCCTTTTTTTTCATCTATAATCTTACAACCAAGCTGTTGAAAGGCATGAGTATGAGCAAAAACTGAACGTTTACCTAAAACACAACCTCCTGGAAAAGCCATTTTAATTTCTCCGAACCTTGGCAAAAATGCTCCCATAATTAAAATAGAAGCTCTCATTCTATTAACTAAATCATCTGGTGCTTGTTTATTCTGAAGATTTGCCGGGTCAATTTCTAAAACACCTTTTTCAAACTTTATCTTTGCTCCAAAAGCTTCCAAAATACTAATCATTGAATGAATATCGGCTATGTCAGGCACATTAGTTAGTGTAACTTTTTCTTTTGTGAGCATTGCTGCACATAAAATAGGAAGAGTGGCGTTCTTTGAACCACTTATATTCACTGTTCCTTCTAATTTTTTCCCTCCTTGGATGATAAATTTTGGCATATTGTGATTTATTATAAAGTCTTTCTTTAAAAAAAGCTATGATGATTGATTTTTTGGCTTATTTATGATAGAATTTTATGATTCAAACAAAAATAAAAATGCAAAAAAAGAAAAAATCTCTAGTATATGTGCTTGTTGCTGTTCTCTCTCTTGGGTTCATGTTTCAAATTGCTACAAATAAAAATGATTATAATTTTCTTGAAACCTCTTTTCTTCATATTTTGAAGAAAATTGCAGAAGAGAATAAACCTGCTCCACCTGATTTAATGATAAAGAATGTCACTTTGAAAAAAGTTTCTGATCCGAAAGATTATTTCAATTATTTTAAATATGAGGCTGATATAGAAATTGTGAATTTAGCCAGTAATTTGAAAGATGCAAAAGTTGTTATACGTTCTGGCGATTCTACAGAATTTTCCTTGGGTTCAAATTTTTCTTTAGCTAAAAATGAAAGCTTTATTGTTGAAGATTATGAGGTGCTATTCGATGGTGATTACAACAGTGGGGAAGTGAAAATTGAAGTCGTGAGGACGGATAAAGATGAATATTATACAGAGAATAACACCTATCTCGCCCCTGTATTTGAGCTGCCGGCGCGAATTGAGACGACTGCATTACAATTATTAAAAGGGGACTATGGTGATGATGTTGAAATAATGAAAGGTGAATTTGTAAGTGCAAGAAACTATGAATATCGTGAAATTATTATTGGAGACGAAATAATTTCTTTCCATGAAATTAAAAATTCTTCTGCATCTGTTGACAGTGATTTATGGGAATCTGTTGAAAGCTATAGCGGGGAACCTGCTTATATTTATTTGAAAAAAACTGATAAAGAAACAGGAAATTATGCTGTGAGTAAAATTTGGAAATTTTTTGAAAATAAAAAACTGACTAGAGCTGAATTTGCAAAAATGTTTGTAGATTATGCGAATGTAGATTTGTTGGAGGGTGGTGTTGAATTTTTTGAAGACGTTGATTATGGAGCTGATTACGCACCTTATGTTCATACTTTATATAACTTGGGCTTGATTGAAACCGATGGGGTTTTCTATTTCCCTGAAGCACCGGCTACTAGAGCAGATGTTTTACAGGTTGTCATGAACTATTTTGATATCGATCTTTATACAAAAAATAATTCTGAGTATTCAGATCCTTATTTACAAACTCTCAATAATTCCGAACTGGGGAAGGATTTTTCTAACCCTTTTGAACCTGAAGAAATTGCGAGTGAAGCTTATTTAAAACACCTTATCAATGCATATCAATAAAGTTATCAATACATATTTTGCTTTCGTAATGGCAGTGTCGGGGGTAGCCTTTCTGAGCTATAGCAGCTCTGTAAATATGCATTTTAAGAATTCCTATGCTTCTGTGATCAATGTTATGGATGCATGGTCAGAAGATGGGAATATGGGAATTGAAATAAAAAATAATAAGATTAATACATCAACGGAGGCTGAAAAAAAATTGGTTTTTGTGAAAAATGATATCGAGAATTTTGTGAATTTTGAAATAGTCGATGGTATTGGATTTGCTCAAGCTGGCAATGAAAAAGTGAAAATTATGGGACTAAATGTTGATAGTGAGGACAGGGTTGTTTTGGATAGGCTTAGACTTAGATTGGAGGGCAAAGGGGTTGTTGCGAGCTACTTATATGATGGTGATAAGATGATTGCTAAAGGCAAATACAATAAAACAGACGATAAAATGTATTTAAATTTTTCAGTAAGACCGAATGCTATAAAAAATACACTTTGGGTTGTTTTAGATTTTAGCAAAGCCGTTACTCCTGGAGATAGATTTAGTTTGAATATTGAAAACGCTGAAGATTTAGAATTGAGAGTAGCAGGAAAAACTTATTCAGTACCAGGATACTATCCCATCAAAGGTAAACATCTTAGCATTGTTGGTGATTTGGAATAATCAATGCAAGTGATTCTTGATTCCCTACTTTTCCTGTAATCGGTGATGGAATTATTTTTCTTATCTTAAGACCATTTTCTGTGCACCAATTTTTAAAATTTTTAATAATGCTTTTAATTTTAGAAGCATCTTTTATTACACCATCACTTCCTACTATGCCTGGACCTGCTTCAAATTGAGGTTTTATGAGAGTTATGATTGGTCCTTTTGTAAGCATTGCAATATTTGGAAGAGTAAGTCTTAGAGAAATATACGATAAATCTACAACGGCAAAATCTGTTTTTTCCGGTAGATCAAGTGGATATCGAATATTTGTTTTTTCTATATTTATTACACGAGGATCATTTCTAAGTTTAGAATGCAACTGCTTATGTCCAACGTCAATGCAATAAACTTTAGCCGCTCCATGCTGTAATAAATAATCTGTAAATCCGCCTGTTGATGCACCAATATCTGCCACTATTTTTCCTTTAATATTTATGTTGAATGCCTGTATTGCTGCTTCCAATTTATATGCACCTCTACTAACATATTTTAAAGTTTGTCCCACTTTTAACTCACCTTCCTCTATTACCATTTGGCCTGGCTTAGAGACTTTTAGCCCTTTGTAAATGACTTCACCATTTTTTATTAACTGTTTCGCCTGTGAACGAGTTGCTGCTAATTTTTTTAGAACAAGAAGTTCATCTATTCGGAGTTTCATTGTTTTTTATATAGAAAAATTCTATGTGTAATATTGTAGCATTGGATAATGAGACTCTGTCAATTCATTCCGCTAGAATTATGTGCTAGGATTGTGCGGATTAAATTCTAATTTCTTTATTATGGTTCACGACAAAATCGCATTATTGTTACAAGATATTGAAAAGTTAAAAGAAAAATTGAAAGATGTTAAAAAGGATAGAAAACAAGAAGAAGTTGTAGATACTGAAGCTTATAGAGAACTAAAAAAGGCTGCCAAGGATTTGCGTGCACAGGTTAAAGATATGGATGATGAACATAAAGAAAATTTAAAATCTGATAGTTTTTATAATCAATTACGAGAATTGCAATTAAAAACAGAAGAAGATTTGGCACAAATGAACTCAAAATTATTTGAATTAATTGATGAATTGCCAAAAAAGTTTTTTGAAATGAATGTTGACATAGACCAGGGTAGAGTCAAAGTACAAGTACAACCTGAAATGAAGGTTTTTGTAAACGGAAAGGAGGAGAAAAGAAGAATTTAATTATCTTCTGTTTTCAAAATGAAACTCAAAACCAGGTGTATTCACAACAGCTGTGCTTAATGCTTTTTTTAGCTCTATGCGAACTTTTTCAGGATTTGGTTCGTTTGGAATTGGTGTAATTTCTAGACTACCTAGACCTCTTCTAACAGTTACACTTGTTCCTTCAAGCCCCTTGCTTATTGGTTCAAGATTTTTACCATCAGGTGTACGAACCTTACACTTTGCCCAACTAGTTGGTATTATTACTTGAAGAGGTCGATCTCTTACCTCCTTAATGATTGCTGCTAAAACTTGTTCTTCAGGCTCTGCAGCCCCCCCCTCTAGTTTTATACTATCCCCATTTTCTCTTGATGTTTTTTGCAGCGATTTCTTTGCCTTTACATTTGTTGAAGGTGGCATATATGGTTGATCTAAAGGTAAAAGGCCTAGACTCTTTAAATCACTTTCGGGTTGTTTTAATTGACCTAAAAATTCTAACCTTTCCTCTATGCCCATATCAGCAATAGCAAGGCTTGGACCACTGTAAATACTGTGCTGACGTGGTTCTAATTGTCCTAGAGATCTCAACCTTTCCTCCATACTCAGCTCAGCTATAGTACTATCTGGGCCACTAGGTTTTGGTTCCTCATGTTTAGAGAACAATCTTAAGATTTGTTCCGCTGTCAAACTCCCCAAATATTTACTAATTGGAATTTCTGGTACATACTCTGTATCTAAAGGCAAAAGTCCTAGACTTCTTAAAGCACCTTTAGGTTTAGCTGGTTGTAACCCGCTATCTTCAACTAAGGCAAGTTCTGATCCTGCTGGTAAACT
>CAYORB010000009.1:17844-35481 GCA_964406295.1 uncultured Candidatus Peribacteria bacterium
CACTTATTGAGAGACTGTCAAGTCTTATTTTATTAAACGCGTTAATAAGCCAAAAAAACATTAAGATTGGTATTGTATAAAATAATTCTCCTACCATTTTCACCTTTTCCTATACTGTATTGCTTCTGTTATATGACATGCTTGAATCTTTTCGCTTTGGTCCAGGTCAGCTATACTACGAGCCAATTTGAGGGTTTTGAAGTAGGCCCTAGTTGATAGGTTTAAATTCTTGCAAGCACGTTGAATAATTTGATTTGTTTTTTGATTTAAATTACAAAATTCCCTAATTTGTTTAATACTTAAATCAGCATTTTGAGTACCCCTTTCATGTTGTACTTTGCGAGCAGATTCTATTTGTGAACGTAAATTTACATTAGAATTATCCTGCTGTTTGAAAAGATTTCTAATTGGTGTTTTTACGATTTCAACAAAAATATCAAAACGATCCAAGAGCGGACCTGAAAGTTTTTTTTGATAATTCCTTACCTGATAAGGTGAACAAATACATGTTATTTTCTTATCACCATGATAACCACAGGGACATGGGTTCATTGTAGCTATCAAACTAAAATTACTTGGAAATTTGAGAGAGTTCTTTGAACGATTGATGTTGATATATTTATCTTCCAATGGTTGCCTAAGAGTTTCCAGGAGCTGCTTTGGAAATTCAGCAATTTCATCAAAAAATACTACGCCATTATGAGCTAAAGATATTTCCCCAGGCTTTGGATTAACTCCACCTCCTATAACAGATGCTGTTGAAGCAGTATGATGTAACTCACGAAATGGTCTCCTAGTAACAAAAGGCATATCTCCATCTAACAATCCTGCGATGGAGAAAATCTTTGTTGTCTCAATAATTTCCTGCTTGGTCATTGCAGGAAGTATGGATCTAAAAGCACGTGATATTACTGTCTTACCACAACCCGGGCTGCCTGAAAGTAAAACGTTATGCCCACCAACAGCAGCTACAATCAATGCACGTTTTGCTGCTTCTAAACCTATTAAATTTGTAAAATTATCTTCTGATTTAAATTTATGATGTATTTGAGTCTCTGCTTGCATGGGCAGCACTGTGGTTCCTTGGCAGAAATCAACGAACTGTTTAAAGTCACTTAAAGGATAAACCTCAATCCCCTCTACGAAGGCTGCCTCTTCTGCATTTTCTTTTGGCAGAAAAATTCTTTTGAAACCATTTTCTTTTGCAGCCTGAGTTAGTGGCAGAGCACCATTTATTTTTTTTATACGCCCATCCAGTGACAACTCACCTATTATGACTGAATTTTTTATTCTCTGGCTCTCTAACTGATTGCTAGCCAGCAAAATACTTATTGCTATGGGTAGATCAAAAAGTGATCCCTGCTTACGTAATTCTGCTGGCGCTAAATTTATGGTTTTTCTAGTGAGAGGAAATTTCATTCCTGAATTTTTGATACTCAAACGCACTCTTTCTTTTGATTCTTGGACAGAGGCATCTCCCAAACCTACAATATTAAATGCTGGCATACCATTGCTAATATCTGCCTCTACTTCTATGATTTGACAGTCCATTCCTTTGAAACTGCATGAGTAAATTTTTGTTGCCATGACCAGACCTTAGCAACTAAACATTAAATTTTCTTAAAATTTTTCTAAAAAAATCTTTAATACTTTTTCACCTGATTTGAAATATAATTCATTCCCATTATGGGTAGGTGTAAGTTCGGTTGGTATCTCATCAATTTCTGTAAATGATTCTATTTTTGTATATACATCATCATTTGGATGATATGTGCCAAAAGTATATTTATCTATTTCTGATTTTACCAAAGAAATGGCATCCGCATGACCATTAGTAACTTCTTCTCTCCTCATGTCCTGATTCGTAACAAAGATTAATTTTTCATCAAAAATCCAAGCTACTTGATCAATATTTGATAGGATATCCAGTTTTTTAATACTGGAATTTTCCATGTCAAGAATCTGCACAACTCCATCTTCTGATTCATTAAATATTAAATAATTTCCATCTAATGACCATTTTGCATTTTTAATTTTTGGTAAATCAACAGTGATTTTTTTACGTGTCTTGGCTCTCACATCAATTTTATATGATTCTTTATTGTTTATAATTAAAACAAAATTTTCTGAGGGTAAAATCTTGTATGATTTCAATGCTTTTGGAAAATATATTATAGCAATCTCATTTTCATCATCTGCACGAATTAGTTTCTGCATACCATTTATAGTATCTGTGACTAATCTGTATTTAAACTGTGGACTGCCCTTAGGCAATTCACTTGCACTCAACAATTTTGGCAGAGGTAAAAGTTTTGGAGCAATGTATGCTATTCTCCAAATTTTCACATCAACTTCTGCAAAAAAACTGCGATATCCCTCCTTATGGATAAGTAAATCTACTATCCCACTTTTGTGCTTTATTTCACAGGGATCTTGTTCGCATGAAAACTCTCCTTCAGCAAAAATTTCTACTGTATACGGTGCTTCGGCATGTATATTGATAGCTCCTTGGTTTATCGAACCACGAAATAAAAAAAGTCCTAAAAATAATACAACTATGCTGGCAAAAAATATTCTTTTTTTCTTCATTTTATCCATCAAAAATGTGTTTATAGTGATTAATCTCTTCTAGTTGATATTGCAGATTTAATTTTACGGCAACTAGATCCATTCTCCAACTCCTATAATATTTTCCCCTTGATTGAGATAAAAAATGCAGTGCAGTTCTGGTTAATCTCTGTCTTTTTTTATAGGTAATCGCCTGTTCCGGCTGTCCAAATTTCATACTAGCACGAGTTTTCACCTCTACGAACACCAACTCCCCTGAATCTGTTATTGCTATAATATCAAGCTCTCCATATCGTGTGTGATAATTTGTTGTGATAATACTATATTTATAGGTCAATAAAAATTGAACTGCATAATTTTCTCCCAATTTTCCTACTTCAATTCTATCCATACTCAATAAAATACCAATAAATTATTAAATTTCTTTAAAATCTTTGGATTGTGCATGGGCACATATTTCGTTATATTTCTTTCCCAAGGGCAGTTTGATTAATCAAGTTTTATGTCTAATGCAAGTGGAGCAATGGTTCCTCCTCATAGTTTGGATGCTGAGAAATCAGTTTTAGGTGCTATTCTTATTGATAAAGAAGCTATCATTAAAATCTCTGATTTTCTCCATTCAGAAGACTTTTATCACGATGCACATAGAATGATTTATGAGGCGATTTTCGAATTGTATGATAAACGTTCACCAGTAGATATGGTTACTTTGACTACTCTATTAGAAAATAAAAATCAGCTTAAAACTGTTGGTGGTGCATCCTATATCGCCCTAATTTCAAATGAAGTTCCTACTTCGACTCATATTTTTCAATATGCGACCATAGTGAAAGAGAAAGCTATTTTGAGAAAACTGGTTCTGGCTGGTGATACAATTAAAGGTCTAGGCTATCAAGAAGCTGATAATATTGACGAACTTATAGATAGGGCTGAAAAAGCTTTGTTTAACGTATCTGGTGCTTTTATTGGTGATAGATTTGTACATATTAGGGATGTTTTGAATACTACTTATGAAAAAATTTCTGATCTTCATGATCCTGAAGCACGTGAGAAATACAGAGGTATTCCGACTGGATTTGCTTCTCTGGATAATATCTTATCCGGTTTACAACCATCTGATCTTGTAATTTTGGCAGCCAGACCTTCTATGGGTAAAACTGCTCTAGCTCTGAATATAGTTCAAAATATGGCTAAATCCGGAAATTCTGTGGGGGTGATTTCCCTGGAAATGTCTAAAGAACAGTTAGTAGAAAGAATGTTTTGTAGTCTTTTGGAAGTTGATTCTTGGAAAATGAGAACTGGTAAATTAACGGATAATGATTTTGCTAGAATTGGTAAAGTTATGGATAATATGAATTCCATGCATATTTATATAGATGATGCGCTTGGTAATTCTATTTCTGAATTAAAAGCTAAGGCTAGAAGATTGAAAATTGAAAATGGGTTGGATGCTTTGGTTATTGATTATCTACAGCTGATGAGTAGTGGGTCCAAAAGTGCGTATACTGGAAATCGAGTACAGGAAATTAGTGAAATTTCTAGAGCTTTAAAATCTCTCGCTCGTGATCTATCTATCCCAATTATCGCGCTGTCACAGCTATCTCGTGCTGTAGAATCAAGACCAAACAAAACTCCACAACTTTCGGATCTTCGTGAATCTGGTGCAATTGAGCAGGATGCTGATGTAGTAATGATGATGTATAGGGAAGATTATTATGAGGAAGATACTGATAGAAAAGGAATAACCGATATATACGTAAGAAAACATCGTAACGGTCCGATTGGACATGTGGAGCTTAAATTTAGAAAAGAACAACTTACTTTTGTGGAAATGGAGGGCAGTAAGTCTACGAGTGCGTATTAAAAGTTAAAAACACTTTCTAATAAGTGGCTTGTCCCCTATAATGCCAGAGATTTTAATTGATATTTTTTAATATTTGCATATGTTTTGGGGCGACACTATTATCGATGACTTTTTAAAAAAGTATGGTGAAGATGCAAAGAAACGTAAGTTGATTTTACGTGATGAAAAAACACTTTCAGGTAGACCACATGTTGGTTCTTTAAGATCTTTTGTGATGCATGCAATACTGTCTGATGTGCTGACTGATAGAGGTGTTGACCATGTATATTTGTATGAGATTAATGATACTGATGCTTTTGATTCAGTGCCCTCATATGTACCGGAGGAATGGAAAGAACATCTTGGTAAAAGGTTGAAAGATGTACCTTCACCTGATGGAAAAGCTGATAATTATGCAGCTTATTTTGCCGATGAATATACTGGTGCTCTAGTAGATTCAAAATACAATGTTGAATTTTATGTGAATAGTGCTCGCTATGAATCTGGTGAATATGACAAGTATATTAAGTTGGCCTTGGATAATCGTGATGATATTCGCAGGATATACAAAGAAATAAGTGGGTCTGAAAAATCTGAGAAATGGTATCCATGCCAAGTTGTTTGTGATAAATGTGGAAAAATTGCTACAACTGTGGTGACTGGCTGGGATGGTAAAGAAGTTGATTATTGGTGTGTGGCTGATGTTAAATATACAAAAGGTTGTGGGCATAAGGGCAAAAAATCTCCTTTTGGTGGAAATGCTACTATGCCCTGGAAAGTTGAATGGGCAGCAAAATTTTGCGTAGTCGAAGTTGATTTAGAAGGCGCTGGTAAAGATCATTATGCTGCTGGTGGGTCTAGACATGTTTCTAATAAAATTTGTGAAGAAGTTTTTGGTCGCAAACACCCTTTTGATGTGAGACATGAATTTATTTTAGTGGGTGGTGCGAAAATGAGTTCTTCATCTGGAATTGGTGCTACAGCTGTGGCTGTTTATGAGATGTTACCTCGGTATTTATTTAGGTTTATGATGATACAGAAGGATGTGATGAAAACTATCAATTTTACTCCTGATGGAGATACTATTCCTGTTCTGTTTGATCAATATGATCAAGTATGTGCTGGCTACTTTTCTGGGGAAGATGATATTAAAGAACATAAAAATTCTTTCTTTAAATTTACTCATTTCTATGAAGATGGATTAGAGAAGTTAGACCGCTTTCTGCCACGCTTTAGTCATGTATCATTTTTTGTTCAAATGCCTCATGTTGATATTTATAAAAAGTTTGAAGAGATCAAAGGTTCGGCTTTAACGGAAGAAGATAAGGCTGAGTTGGAATTGAGAATGAAATATGCAAAAAAATGGTTAGAGAAGTGGGGGCCGGAGAAGTATGTTTTTAGGATCCGAGAGGAGATTCCGGCCATTACAAATGATTTGTCTGAACAGCAGAAAAAATTTGCTGGAGTGTTAGCTGATTTCTTGGATGCTACCCCTAATGCCGATGGACATGCTATTCAGACCTTTCTTCACGAGCAAAAAGAAGCCTTAGCAATGAAACCAGTTGAAATTTTTAAAACTATTTATGCAGCCATTCTTGGAAAAGAAAGTGGACCTCAAGCTGGATGGTTAATGGAAGCTTTGGATACTGAGTTTTTGCAGAAAAGATTTAGAGCTGTGAGTGAATTGATTTCGTAAATTAAAAAATAATTAATATATGGATAAAATTGTAGTTTTGGATTTTGGTGGACAGTATGCACATTTAATTGCGAATAGAATTAGGCGTTTGGGAGTTTACTGTGAAATTAAAGATGGAGAGGTTTCTAAAGATGAACTGTTAGACTATAAAGGAATTATTTTATCTGGAGGTCCAGCTACAGTAAGTGGTCCTGATAGTTTGGTATGTGATCCGGGTCTGTTTAATATAGGAGTTCCTGTATTGGGTATATGCTATGGACATCAATTAATTGCTCATATTTTGGGTGGCCGTGTAGATAAAGGAGAGGTAAGAGAATATGGACATGCTAATATTCATTTTTATGAACGTAAAGGAATACTTGCAGATATTGGTGAAAATGAAGATGTGTGGATGAGTCACTTTGATCAAGTTGTAGAAGTACCAGATGGATTTAAAGTTGTTGGATCTTCTAGTGATTGTGAAGTTGCTGCTATGTCTAACTATGAACGTAATATTTATGGAATACAATTTCATCCTGAAGTAGCTCATACTCCGTGTGGGATGCGTGTTTTGGAAAGTTTTGTGGAATTGACGAATGCAAAACGTGAATGGGATATAGATAAGTATATAGACAATATTACTGAAGAAATTAAGTCGATTATTGGAGATAAAAAAGTGTTTTTAATGGTAAGTGGTGGTGTTGATAGCACTGTTGCTTTCTTGCTTTTGGAAAAAGCTTTGGGTTCTGATAGAGTTTATGGATTGTTTGTGGATACAGGGCTTTTGAGAATGGGAGAGCGTGAACAAGTTGAGTCTGAATTGAAAGAAGTTGGCATAACCAACCTACATGTCTATGATGCATCTACTGAATATTTTGAAGCATTGAAAGATAAATATGAACCAGAGGAAAAACGTAAAATTATTGGAAACTTATTTCTAGATATTCAAGGCAAGGTTTCAGATGAACTTGGCTTGGACCCTGAAAATTGGTTCTTGGGGCAGGGGACAATTTATCCAGATACTATTGAAACTGGTGGTACGAAACATTCCCACACTATAAAAACTCATCATAATCAAGTACCGCGCGTTTTGAAAATGAAAGAAGAAGGCAAAGTCATAGAACCTTTGGAGCAATTGTATAAAGATGAAGTTAGAATGGTTGGTGAAAAATTGGGATTAAGTAAAAAAATGGTTTGGAAACATCCATTTCCAGGACCTGGGCTTGGAGTACGAACCTTATGTATGAAACAAGCTGATGAGATGGAAAATATAAAAGCAGTTGAAATTAAGATAAATGAAATACTGGTTGGTGATGGTTTGATGGGCAAAATCTTGCCTATTAAAAGTGTAGGAGTGCAAGGAGATGAAAGGACTTACAAACACCCAGTTGTTATCTATGGTAAGCGCTGTGACTGGAGTCGACTAAACATCTTGTCTACCCAAATAACTAACCAAATACCTGAAGTGAATAGAGTTATGCTGGGTTTAAGCCCTGCTAAGTTTAATGATTTTAGTACTAAGAATTCTTATTTAACTTCAGAACGAATTTTAAAAATCCAGAAGGCCGATAAAATCGTTATGGACTATATTTATGAAATAGGTTTTGATAAAGATATTTGGCAATTCCCTACTGTAATGATACCTGTTGGTGTTGGAGCTACTGATAGTGAATCAATAGTTCTTAGGCCAGTAGAAAGCACAGAAGCAATGACCGCTAGTTTCTATCAAATGGATAGTGAAAAATTGGATGAATTAACTAAAAGATTACTTGAAATTGATGGGATTTCTGGAATCTTTTATGATTTGACGAACAAACCGCCTGGAACTATCGAATGGGAATAAATTATCCCAGTTTAACTTTTTCGGGCATTTTTATCTTCATTGCAAAATGTTTTTCAACGAAATTTTTAAAGCTTTGAGCATCATCGGTTGTAAGGAAAATTCTTGTTCCGTGGTTAGTCAATTTTGATGCTATTTCTGGATGCTTATCCAAATAAAGTGCTAGGCTTTCTGCTGTCGTTTCTCCTGACTCTAAAATGACTACCCGCTTACCCATAATTCGTTCAAATTGACTAGTCATTAATGGGTAGTGTGTACATCCTAAAATCAATGTGTCTAGGTTGATGGATTTTAATGTACGTAAATATTTTTTTAAAATTGATTTTGCTTCTGGTTTTGTATGCCAATCTTCTTCAATAAAAGGTACCAGGAGTGGGCAGGCTTTACTATATACTTTAATATCAGTATTAATTTTATGTATTTCTTTGTCATAAGCTTTAGAATCAATAGTAGCTTTTGTACCAACCACTCCAACAACTCCTTCATTGCTTACTTCAACAGCTTTTTCTGCCACAGGAATCAATACCCCCAAAATCTTGCGCTCAGTCTCCTCTGCTCCTTTTAAATATTTTTCTTGAACATGACGTAGTGCAACAGCTGAAGCCGTGTTACAAGCAAATACAATAAGCTTAGCTCCCCTATCGAACAAACATTCTACTGCTTGTTCAGAAAAATGTTTAATGTTCTCAGGGCTATGCCCTCCATATGGTGCACGAGCATTATCTCCCAAATAAATATAATCATACTGTGGTAGTTTCTCAAGAATAGGCTTTAGAACAGTTAGTCCGCCATATCCTGAATCAAAAATTCCAATCATATACGAAGTATAGAGATGATTTATCAATCTGTCATCAGTTCATTTTTTTATAATCCTTTAGCAAATTTGATTTTATATTAAAATGAGGTATTTTTGTTTATATGAGGAACAATTTTGCTGTAATATTAATGTTTATAGGACTGCTTACAGGCGTACTTTTAACCTGGCAATTTAATACAGAGGTCCCGATTGAAGGTAATTTTCCAAGTGACGAAGTGGAAACTCGTGAAGAACTTTTGAAGAAATTTGTAAATAAGCAATCTTATTTACAAAGTAGAATCGTATCTTTACGTAAACAAATTGAAGAAGCACAAAGTCAACTTGAAGAACAAACTGTGCTTGTTAATCTTGAACTTTTGGAAAGTTTAAAAAAAGATGTGGGTCTAACTGAAATAAATGGATCTGGGGTAGAAATTTTGCTTGATGATAGTCCATTTTCTATAAATGATGGCATTGAAATTGAGAGTTCCAATAGAATTCAAGCATCAGACTTGAGAGATATAGTCAATATTCTTAATGCTGCCAGTTCTGAAGCTATTTCAATCAATAATCAAAGGATTATAGCTACATCCCCTATTTCATCTGTTGGTACAACTATTTTAGTTAATAACGCACATATTGCTCCCCCATTTATAATTGCGGCAGTTGGTGATATTGATTTGATTTTAGAGCGCCTATTAAACCAAGATTTATTAGCTGGAATATATAATAAACATGAAAATTTTGATGTGATTTTTAATATTTTTAAAAAAGCTAGAATTAATATTCCGATCTATAATGGTAATTTGAAAGTTAATTATTTAAACCTTGTGGAATAATATGCAATTGAAAAAAAGCTACATTTTAATTTCAGCGGCACTAATAGGTTTTTTCATTGTGATTCAAACTAGATCTTTTGAAGATGTTAATAATTTATTACTTAGAGACCAGGAGAGTAATATCTTTCAAGAAATTCAGATTTTAATTGATAAAAATGACGAACTTGAGGAAGAAGTTGATTCACTTGAAGATACTTACACTAATATTAGTGATCAAAATTTTGTTCTAGAATCTATAAAAGAAGAAATCAAAAAATATCAAAATTTAAATGGAGATAAATCTATTTTTGGGCCTGGAATAACTGTAAAATTGGAAGATGAAATTACTACCCCTTGGATTACTGACTTAATTAATGATTTTTTCAGCTCAGGCGCTCAAGCTGTTTCAATAAATGGTATAAGGATAACAAATCAGACTGTTGGCTTTGACACCTTGCCCCAAGGTCAAATTTTATTGAATGGTAGTATATTATCTGCACCATATTTTTTTGATGTGATTGGAGAATCAGAAGTTTTAAGTGAAATTTTAGAATTACCTGGAGGAATTTTTGATCGTTTGCAAAATAATTTCCCCGATCTGAAAATTGATGTTAGCAGAAAAGAGGTTATTCAAATGATTTAATTTTTATATAGAAAGTATACCCAAAGTGGCTGAAGAGCTAAAATAAGCATAATGAATACAAATAAAATTCGTTTGCTGAATTTTAAAGCTTTCAATTTTGTACTAAGGTTTTTAATAATGTTGACACTAGATTTAAGTTGGGTACCCAACTCGTCTTCTTTTTGCTTTTTTTGCCTACTCTCTTGGTGATGCTCAATCAATGATATACTATTTCTTACCTGACATTCCAGTTGCCCCACACGGTAGTTTGCAAGTTCCAGTCTTTCTTGTTTTTCACGCAACTCAATTTGCATTTCATTGAATAATTTTTTGTAAGTTGAGTCTTGTCTACTTGGCTTCGAGGTAGACACGGAGTAGACAGTGTCTACCTTGTTGTCTACATCAATGTCTACTGTTTTGTCTATATTGTCTACGTAGACAGGAGTAGACAAAGGGGTGGACAGAGTGTCTACATTGTCTACTCCTTTGTCTACTTTACCAAGCATGGAAAACCCCTCAACCTCCTCTCTAGAAAGCCAAATCCTCCCATCATATTCCAATGTAGACAATTTTTTTGATTTTAAATACCTGTCTACTGTACGAATAGATACTTTCAATAGTACAGAAGCCTCTTTTCGGCTTAAATTGTACTGTCTACTTTGATTGTCTACTGTCATGTCTACTCTGTCTACATTGTCTACCCTATTTTTGTCTACTAATGTAGACAGGGTGTAGACAAAGTGTAGACAAAATTTTTCTTATTGTCTACCTTGTCTACTGTCATGTCTACTCCACCTTTGTCTACCAAGTTATAACAATTTTCACGATATTTTCATTTAGCATTCTTTAGTGTATCCTATGTGGGATTCTTATTATGTTAGATTATGCTGCGATTTTTGTATATAGTTTTGCTCCTTGTTTGCTTTCCGTCCTATAGTGTTTTTGCTTCTGGTTTAATACACGAATCCTTTGTATCACAAGATGATACAAAGAAAGTCTTTATAGGAGAATTTCCAGGTGGACAGTTTGGTTCTATGCTTGCAAAAGGAGATTTCAATAATGATGGTATTCAAGATATTGTTGTATCTGCACCAGTGGCTTCACCTAAAGATAAAAAATGGAGTGGAATGGTTAGAGTTATTTTTGGTGGAAGTTATGCTGTTGTTACTTATCATGGTGAAAATCCAGGAGACCAACTAGGAAGAGCTTTAACGGTTGGAGATTTTAATGGCGATGGATTGGATGATATAGCCATTGGCGCCCATAATGCTTATAGATCTAATTCTAATCCTGGAAAAGTTTATTTTATATATGGAGGTAATATTGAAGGAAATAGTAGAGATTTTGCTAACGAAAGCGCTGATTTCGAACTTGTTGGTTTATCTGATAAATCTGGATTTGGTTTAGCTTTAGCAGTTGGAGATATGAATGCGGATGGAATAGATGATTTATATGTTGGTGCTCCCCTATTCAATCACAATGGGCAGGAAAATACAGGAGCTGTATATGTTTATTTTGGAAATCATGAAGGTCCATCTAAACAATATAAAAGAGTTTTCTTTGGTCAAAATGCCAATGAACGTTTTGGTTCTTATATAAAAAACGGTGACTTAAATGGTGATGGATATACAGATTTACTTATAAGTGCGTATAGAGCTGATTCTAATGGGCAAAACCAGGCTGGTAGAGTGTATTACTATAATGGCACTGAGTATCATAAAATGTTTGATCCTGATATGTATTTAGAAGGTGTTGTACATGGTGGTTGGTTTGGATTTTCTATGGATGTATCAGATGTGAATGGTGATGGAATAGATGATTTAGCTGTATCCTCATTCCCCTATTGGCATGATCATGAACTGTCCCAAGTTTCTATTTTTTATGGTGGAGATAAATTTAAATTTGAAGGAGGAGTAATTAATAATAATGATAATGCTGTGGATGTTGTTATTAGACAGCCTGAGGGAAGTAATATTATTGCCAGTGATGTTGTTTTGCGGGATGTTAATGGTGATTCTAAGGCTGATGTATTAATTGGTTCACCTGGAGTCAGAAATGGTGAAGAAGCTTCCGAAGGAGCTGTTTATATGTTAGAAAGCAAAACTGCACCCCTTGAACATGTTTATGAGGTGAGAAATAAGGATCTTGATACTTATATTTATGGTGAATTTGTAAATGACTGGTTTGGAAATAGTGTTGAGGTACTAGATTTTAATAATGATGGATATAAAGACATAGTTGTAGGAGCGATGTATGCTGATACTGAAACTGGTACAAATAATGGAAAAGTCTTTGTCTTATGGGGAGATGATAATGTTTTCGCTAATAAAAAAAATGTATCAAATATAAGAAACAATGAAGTTAGTAGGGCCGAATTTGTACGAGAAGTATTATTCCAATTTAATTTGAGGAAAAAGAAAAAAACTGCAATATCGGACTGTTATGAGTATAGGGAATTTTGTTTGTTTAATTTCATGTCAATGTCTTCATATAATGACATTCAATTGGAACCAAAATTGATACTTTATCCTGACGTGAAGCCTAATGATGAATATTATGATGATATTACCACTGCTACTATTTTAGGGCTTGTAAACGGATATATTAACCTAAAAGACAGTCCATTCAATAAAGATCTAGCTATTTCGAGAATTCAAGCCTTGAAAGTTATACTGGGTGCCAGTGATTTAATGTCTTCTATGTATAGATTTGAGTTAATAGCCTCACTGGGATCATATGAAAAATTGCTTAACCAAGAATCAGCTTTTATCGATATTGACACTAGAATTGATCACATGTGGTGGTATCCTCGTTATGTGAATTTTGCTGTTGACCAAGGACTAGTTGATAAGGGAGAATTCTTTCGTCCAGATGAGAATATCACTAAGGAAGAATTAGATGAATTACTTAAACGGACAGTCGAATTTTTAACTAATGAGAATGCAGAAATTGAGTCATGAGGAAATTCAAAACACTAAATTAACAGTGGATGAGGTTAAAAAAATGCAACGCTCCCCTATCTATGTGATTTTGGATAATGTTAGGAGTTTGTTTAATGTTGGTTCGATTTTTCGCACTTCCGATGCAGTTATGGTAAGCAAAATATATCTTTGTGGTATCACAGGTTCCCCCCCTAGAAAAGAGATCTCAAAAACGGCCTTAGGGGCAGAAGAAATTGTGCCCTGGGAACAACATGATGACGCTGTAGAAGTGATTAAGCAACTCAAGGCTGATGGGGTGAAAATAGTGGCTGTAGAACTAGCAAAAGGTAGTGTTGACTACTCAGATACAAGCTATGATTTTCCTATTTGTTTTGTGATGGGACATGAGGTCGAAGGAGTGTCTGATGAAGTAATGGAATTGGTTGATATGACAATTCATTTACCTATGCTTGGCAGAGCAAATTCTTTGAATGTTGCAACATGTTATGGGATTGTTGTCTATGATGCATTAAAAAAATTAAAATGAAAAAAGCTAGATTTTCTTTGTGGCAAATTCTCGTAGTATCTGTTCTTGGAATAAGTTTGTTTTTTATTTGGTATATACTTGCTGGATTTTCTGCAGGACAGCCTGGCTACGTTTACAATAATGCTCATAATGCGATTTGGCTTGGGCATGAATGGGTGGGGGAGTTCAAAAGTACTGCTGAGGTTCAAAAATTGGTTAATAATCTTAAAAAGCACCAAATTGATACTGTTTTTGTGCACTCAGGCCCAATAGAGAGTAATGGCAATGTTGATGGAGCAAAGTTTAATTATGCGGCTCAATTCCTTCAAATGGCCCGTTCATTTGATGAAGATATTCAATATCAAGCGTGGCTTGGACAAATAAGAGGGGAGTTGGATCTCGATAATCCTGAATACAGAACAAATATAGCTAGAACTTCAATGATTATGACTAAGTTTATTGGGTTTGATGGAATTCATTTTGATATTGAACCAATATGGGATGAAGATAGGGGATTTATTCAAATGTTAGTTGAAGTAAAGGCCATGATACCTGAAGATAAGAAAATTTCAGTGGCAGTGGCGAAATTTATTCCTCAATCCGTAGTATGGATTACTGAAAAATCTCATGGTCTTAAAAATTATAACACTGAAGTAAGTTATAAAAATATTGCTAAATACGCAGATCAAATCGTGGTAATGGTCTACGATACGGGCATGCCGTATGAATGGGTATACAGGTGGCTAGTCAGAGAGCAAACGATTTGGATAACTGATTTATTGAGGGGGACTGAGGTTTTTATAGGGATACCAGCTTATGAAGATGAAACTACTGATTCTGATTTTGAGGTGGAAAATATAGAAAATGCTTTACTTGGAGTTGCGAATGGGCTTAATAATATTAGGAGTAATGAAGATAGTTTTGCTGGTGTAGCTATTTATTCTTATTGGCAAATGGATGAAGATGAATGGGATGTATATGAAAAACTTTGGATAAAATAATATGATTAAATTTGATTTAATAAAAGAAGTGGAAGTTAGAATTTCTAAGAAATTCCTTCAAAATAGGATGGATAAACTATCCCATGTTTTAGAAAAACGAATAGATAAGCTTTTAATGAAACGCAATGGACAGATCGATCTAATACTGGTTGATGATAAAACTATTCATGCTATTAATTTGGAATATAGGAAAAAAGACAAAGCAACTGATGTGATTTCTTTTGCATATTTGGATGTGACTGAACATGAGCAATCTGAAGGAGATGTTGTAGTAGGGGATATATTCATCTCAATTGATACTGCTCATAAGCAAGCAAAGGAAAAAGGACATAGCTGGAAGAGGGAAGTAGAAATACTCTTTGTACACGGACTATTACACTGCTTGGGTTTTGATCATAAAAATGACAAAGAAGAAGCCGAAATGGAGGAGTGGGCAAAGAAAGTTTTAGAATAAATCATCCATGTCTACCACTTGCCAATCGTTATCATATTGAGACTTACGACGCAGTTTCATACTTATTTTTGGAGACGGATTATCTTCTAGATGTTTTTGCCTACCTTCTCCTGAAAGTCTTAGTGTTTCTACATCACGAGTTAGCTCAAAATCGAATTTATTTATGTTGAAATTTATCACTCTTTGAGTTCCGATTTCAAACTCATCTTCACCTATAGAAAGGTATAAAGGATGTGTTTCATCTTCAAATTCAGTAGCAACACTTTTGATGCGATCTACTATTTCTTGAAACTGATCGTCTTTTACAGAAGCCTTTGTATCACCTATTTCTGGAAGTCCTTTTTTTGCTCCACCTGCACCCATATTGTTTATGTTATTGATTGATTTGATCTTAACAGGGCCTAGCCAGATCAGCAAGATATGATAGACTAGAAATATGGCGAAAGTATATAAATCAGAGGAAGGATATAATCTTTTTGCGGATTACTATGACGTTAGTCTTGCTTATCTAAATAGTTTTGAGAAAGATATTATATTTACGATGATGGGAGATGTGGAAGGCAAAAAAGTATTAGATGTTGGCTGTGGCACGGGCCGTATGATTGAAAATCTAAGAAAATTTCAAGCGAAACCTGTTGGTTTGGATATTTCGAAAGAAATGCTGAGAATTGCAAGAAAGAAATTTTTGGGAACAGAGTTTGTGCTTGGTGATATAGAAAATCTTCCTTTTGAAGATGATGAATTTGACATGGTTCTTTCTAGTTTTGTACTGGTTCATTTGGGGGATTTGAGATTGGCTTTTGAAGAAGTTCACAGAGTACTGAAAGATGGGGGAGTGTTTATTGTAACCAATATTAATCAACGCAAAGCCCCTAAATTAACTATGGGAAAGAAAGAAATTGTAATTAAATCTTTTTATCACAGACCAGAAACGGTTATACAAGAATTGAAAAATTGTTTTTTTGAAATTGAAAAAGAGGAATTTGTGGGAGAAGGGAATTCATGGATAAATCAAATAGTAAAAGTTAGAAAGTGATAGTATAATTTTGATAATTTTAATCTCAATTTATCCCTAATTATGAAAAAATTAATATCTTTTTTGCTCATTGTTTCAACATTTTTAGCTTGTTCTAGCACTGGATTGGAACCAGTAAAATCACCTGAAGAAATTATAAAAGAAGCCATGCTTAATTCTTCTGAATTCCGATCTGGTACATTTTCTGTAGATTTGGATGGTGAAATGGAAAATACAATTCTTGAACAAGAAATAGATCTGGATGTAACAATATCAGGAACTTATGATTCACGTGATTTAGATGATCCTAAACTGGCTCTTGTTATGAATTTGCTTGGTCATTTTGATGAAGGTGAAGAACAGAAAATTGAGTTTGAAATGAGATTTTTATCTGAACAAATGTACCTTGTTTTAAACGATATTAGTGATTTTGATGGACAGGTACCTTTGCCTTTAGTTCAAGGTTTTTTGAAACAGTGGTGGTCAATTCCTATGCCTAAAGATGACGTTCAATCTGCAACACTAAAAGCTTTTTATGAAAATAGTGATGACCCGACATCAATTGCTTTGAAAGAGATGTATTTGAAACATTTTGTATTTAAAGATTTGAAATATACTGGAAATGAAAATGTGAATGGTGAAGCTGCTTATGTTTACAGCTGGACCTTAGACAAAGATGCCTTTGTTGAATATATGCAAGGAGTGGGGGATGTTCTTGAACAGCCTCTGACAGAAGAAGAAATGTCTGATACTAAAACTTTCCTAGAATCTATTGAAGTTAAAGGAGAAATGTATATAAGCCAAGATGAACTTATACTCGTAAAAACAGATGGAGAAATTGAAATAAATGAATTGGAGGGCGTATCTGCAACTTTTGACTTCCAATACGAAGTAGCTGACTGGGATCAAAATGTTAAAATAGAGGTTCCTGAGGGAGCAACAGAGTTTAATCCTGCTGCTTTGATGGGTGGGACTATGCCTGAAGGTGAAGAAGCAGCACCAGAGTTATCCTTATGATAAAACAAATTGCAATCAAAGGTTATGACGATAATTTCTCATATTTCGTGAAAGGAAATGGGAATGAGGTTGCCATTGTTGACCCTGGTGATGTTGAAATGCTTGAAGAAATTATGGCAGAAGAAGGCCTTACTCCAGCTATGATCTTGTTGACGCATAGTCATCATGACCATGTTGGCGGAGTATCTGAATTAGTTGAAAAATATGGACTGCCTGTATATGCACATGCGAATACCGAAGGGCGAATTAATACAGGTGGGGGAGAGCTGTTGTATTTGAAAGATGGGGATATTATCGAGCTGGATGGATTGCAGATAAAAGCGCTTTATACACCTGGGCATATAGATGATGCGCTTTGCTATCTTGTGGATGAAAAAGAATTGTTAACAGGTGATACTTTGTTTGTAGAAGGCTGTGGCAGGGCTGATTTTCCTGAAAGTGACGTGAGAGAGTTATGGAAGAGTTTATGTCGTATAAAGGCGTTAAATGATGAAATTTTGATCTATCCCGGGCATGATTATGGTTCAAAACCAGTATCTAC
>CAYORB010000010.1:0-33106 GCA_964406295.1 uncultured Candidatus Peribacteria bacterium
AAATCATGAAAATCACAGTTAAAAAATCAGAGAGTGTAGATCAAAAAATCCCCGGGGATTTCAAGCCTGAACCAAAGAAATTCACTCGCTATATCTCCGTAGAGCGAAGACAAAATCTTAGTGAATACTGTGAACATCCCGGGTGTCATAGGCCTGCTGATGTTATTCATCATCCTGATCGTTTCTCGGAATGTCATAATCACAACAACTTAAAATCACTTTGCAAGCAACATCATGAATTCGCACATAATGGCATCTCTGAACCAATGCATCGATCTGACTTTCAATATAGGAAGCATAGGCTGGTGGTTTTGGGGTAGGGCTGAATCTAAAAACAGCAGCAAGGGGGCGATAAAATCATTCAAAAAATAATGATCATTTCCTGAAGGCAGTGGTCTGTCACCAACTACAACTATGTCCCTAGTCTCAGGCATTTATTCAAAGAATCCGCAAAACGACGGAACATAAAAAAAAGCTCGGCACCAATATTGATAACCGAACTTTTTTAATATCAATTTAAACTAACTACTTAGTAACACTAATAGTTTCACTAAGTTCCGCATCTGGCGCTGCTACTGTAACTCTACCACTTGTAGCATTTTTAGAGATCTGATAACCAGTATTGTAATCTGTACAATCAGTATAAGCTGCACCTGTTGCAGTAGGATCAAATGGCATCTCAGCCAAATACGTAGGAACTAGATCAGAACAAATATCAATTTGACCTGCTCCACTACCAACAGTTGTTGCAACAGCTGTAATTGCACTTGGCAATGCACCACGATTACTAATAGCATATTGACTTACTGCATTTAAAACAGCATTCACATCACTACTACGTTGAGTATTGTTTGCTTGTGAGATTTGTCTTCCAGGATTAATCGCAACAATTACAATAGCAGCCAAAATAGCCACAATCACGATCACCAAGAGCACTTCAACTAAAGTAAAACCTTTTCGATTCTTCATAGGATAGGGTTAAAAATAAGGAATCAAACTTACCTAAAGTATACCATTTTCATATTGTTTGGACAAGTCTAGGTATTTTCCCCATTCAATGATAGGAAGGTTCACTTCCACGCCTTGTGCTTCAACTTCATCATCCCAAGCAGTATATATAAAAATCAAAAAGATCAATATAAATACAAAGAATCCTATTGCCACATAAAACCATAAATAATCTCTAAAATTTCTATTCATACATTTATTTTACAAATAACTTAAGAATCAAACGAATATTTTTTGAATTTGATACACTTTCCTCTAAAACAAGTTTTAGATCTCTGTATTCTATATTATCCACAGCAACGAAATAATCCAAAGTTTCAATTGCAGCAAGAAAATTTTCCATATCCTGAATACTCCCTAAAAATCTTATTTCATACAAAATAAAATCCATATCAGCCTGCTCTCCTAAATCCTTAGTTCCCCCCAAAGATTGTAAATTAATATCAATTTCAAGTTTTTCTCCCAAATCTTCTATATCAGAAATAAATTGAACATAACCTTCTTCGCTATTTGGTCTCAATTCAAGCAAATAATTGATAATCCCACTAGTTCTTTCAGTATACATAATCAAACTCTTTTCAAAATTGGGCTGAACGTTAGCGGCATTGTTCAAAAAACTATTTAACCCTTTAACGTCATTATTTACACCTAAAATACTAAAACCTATAACTAAAATTGTAACAGTACTGATAAACATCAGAATCACTGAAATCTTTAAGATGCGATTAACACTACTTGGTATTTGTAAATGAGCCATATTTATTTAATTTGCTAAAATTAAGATTTAATTTCATGAAAAATGAAATTTTATTTTTACTATCATAATTGGAAATAGGAGCAATAACTTCATCAATAAAGTCAACATTTTCATAATTTGCCTTCAATTTAAGAAGATCTGCCCTTGTATTAGATACACCACTAATTTCAAAAGCCAAATCGAAATTATCAAATTTTATTGTTGTAATAGTAACATTTTTAGGTAGAAGTTCTTTGATTTGCCGTATAGTGATGGGCAAAGAAAACAATTGATTATCAATTGCACTTAAAGCATTAACTTCATTGTTGAAAGCTAGAATCTCATCACGGATTTCTTGATAACGTGTGCCATATAAAACTTTATCAATAGCTGACTTTTCAATTTCCATATTCAAACGTACAAAATGCATGTTTTGATATTGGAAAAATAAAAATGTAGCTGCAAATAAAGAAATTGCAGTCATTAACATAGAAGCAATTGTAGTAAATAAAACATTTCTTTTATTACTAAAACTTTCTTTTAAACGATCTGGTAAAAGGTTAATGGTGGAACCAAGAGATTTTTGTATTGCAATCCTTGCAATTCCTATTGCATTCACAAAATAAATAGAATAGGGAAGTGAAACTTCTTGATCTGAACTTGTATTCATGGGTACAAATTTCGCAGGATTTATATCCAAAGCAAGTTTTGGGTCACCAATTTCAACTCTTTGATTTGGAAAATAAGTTTTTGCCAATTTATAAAAACCCGGTAAATTTAAAAACTCTCCCGTTAAAATAATATTATCAGTTTTTCCTGTACCAAGAATTTGTCTCGCTTTTTCATAATTTTTCACCATAAAACTTTTGATACTCTCCATTTGAGGGGCTGTATTCAACATTGTCTTCTCTTTCTTTTCGATTAGAGCATTTTCGGTTAATTGGTATTCCCTAGATAAATCACCAATCAATTTATATCCACCCTCATTAGTACTAAAAAAACTTTTCATCGTATCTTCTTGCAAATAAAGGAAGTTGATAGATAAAGTTCCAACATCAAGAATCAATGAATTTGTATTTTTCAATAAATCTTTTTGTACAATATTTCTTAAAGCTTCTGATTGTACACCAAGTAAAGCTGGAGTAAGTCCTATAGATTCCAAAACAGAAGTGTATTTATCTACAATATCCTTTTTTATACAAGCAAAAAAGACTTTTTGAGAAGCATGACTTTTGCTTTTTTCATCTTTTTCCAAAACAGTAAAATCCCAATAAATATCATCAATAGAAAAAGGAATGACTTTCTCAATCTCATAAGGCAAAGCTTTTCGTATTTCATTTTCACAAAGATTTACAGGAAAACTAAAAACATGACTCAAAATCTTACTGGACGGTAAAATCACTGCTACATCTTGCATTTCAATTGCCTCTGGATTGGCTTGTTCAAAAAGCTGTTTTAAAATAACTTTAAGCTCATCTTCTTTAACAATTTCTCCATTTTTCACAACATCTGTTGGGATCAAAACTCTATTATATTTCTCTAAAGCTATTTTATCACCAACAGTTCTCAATTCCACTACCTGCGCAGAATAATCATGAAAATCTAGGCCTACATAAGTTTTTGAGAAAAATTTCATATAAGTATTATTAATCAGCTTTCTTCCCAGCTCATAAGTTCCACATTATTCACCTGTCCAGCATTTTCCACCGACACCTGGGCGTTAAAGGTTTGACTATAATTTTGATAACTGACATTGATTGTAACATCTTTTGGGTTAGAACCCACTACCGCAATTGAACAATTCACATCATTAATCAATAAATTCCCAAAAGCATAAGTATTATCTCGTTCTAATCTAAGCATTGCTTCTTCCATACAAGCTTCCGCCACATAATACATGGAATCATCTGACAAATTATTTTGATGTTGTTTGGAGGTATTTATTTGAACTTCTGCAGTAGAGACAACAGCAATAATCAAAACAGCAGAAATAATCAAAATACTCAACAATGCCACAGATCCTTTAATTTTTCTTAAATTTTTTAAAATCATTTTCTTAAACTAATAGAATTATGGAATGAAATATCACTTGCAATATCAGAACGCTCGTTATTTAAAGGAGCACATTGAAAATCTATAACAACTTGATCTGGAACCTTATTAACAACAACTTTAGAAAACCTTAATTGACTACAAGTTATTAAATCAGAAGTGATTTTCACAGCTGTATTAGCACCTTTTTTTTGATAAATCTCACCATTTTTCAAATAAAAATTAATAGGATTATTGTAAGCATCTGAAACATTTAAAGACAAAGTACCAATATCATTATCAAATACACTTCCAGAATCATTTATTGCATCAGCTATTTGAATTGTTTCTATAATTTGTTCAGATATAAACTCAATATTAACTTGAAGTTCATGCATATTATCAGATTTACTTGATATATTTAAAATATGAATCGAAAAACTCAACAAAGATGTTAAGACAATAGATAGCACAAAAAAATACAATAAAATTTCGATTAAAGTTAGCCCTTTTTCCTTAACAAGTTTTTTTATTTTCATCATGGTGTGTAATTTATTCTTATACTGCTTAACAATGGGGAAGTAACACCATCTGATTCTATTATGGCTTTAAATTGTAAGTATCTAACTCCGTTTCTTCCGGGATCTAAGGCAATTTCTGTTCGTGAATCAGTATAATAAGTCTCAGAAGTTCCATCAGGCCCAACCCAATTTGCTCCAGCAATACCAGCAGAAGAGCTTGCAGTTCTCAATTGTATTTTCACATCTCCTCCTGGAGCTTCAGTTTCATCCCATTCAATAAAATTATATTGAGTATCACTACTGGCGGTATCGAAAACTATTGAAGAATAGTTACCACTAATAGCCATAGATTCTTCCGTAGTCCCAACAATTACCAATCCTTTATTGCTAGAATGAGTTGTTACATAAACATAACTTCCATCAGAATCAATACCACTTCCTTTACCGGAAATATCCAATGAATAAGATAAAGTTGGTACCAAAGGAGTACTAATATCAATAGCTGCCATCCCATGATGTGAACGATCTACAGCTGCATATAAATAATCGTCAACAACAGTCAAATCTTGTATTTCACCACCAATATCAAGATAACCAAGATCAACAGGATTTTCAGGGTCAGAAATATCTATAATATGCAAAGATTCATCATCTTCCTCAGTGCCAATATAAGCAATAGCACCATATATATAAATTGCATTTACTTCTTCTCCAACATTTAAATAGGCCACTTGCTCCAAATTGCTAGGATCAGAAACATCCAAAACAACAAATCCACGATGATCATCATCAGTTCCAACATAAGCATAATCACCATCAAGACTAATCACATAGGCATCATCACTAAGGTCAATACTATCTAATTCTTGAGGCGAACTTGGGTTATTAATATTAAAAGAAACAATAGAATTTTCATCATCATCAACAGCCATAAAAAGAATATCACCATCAATTGCAGGCTGATTTCCATAATCTTCCAACTCAGTCGTGCTAATAATAGAAATATTACTTGGATTTGTAATATTAACCACAGTCAAAGCTTCATCGTCATCTTTTACACCAACATAAAGCTCATTTCCATCAACTCGGACATAACGCCCCTTATCACCTACATCCAAAGTATCAGTGATAAAAGGATTATTTTTATCACTAATATCTACTACAGCAACACCTTCAGAAGAGCTTTCAAGTCCAAGATAGGCATAGTTTCCTTCAACATCAACATCCATGGCATGTTTCCCAATATTAACAGTTTCTAAAAAATCACTACTTACTTCTATTTCCGCTATTTTAATAGAACAATTATCTTCAGGAGGTCCAGCTTCTTCTAAAATTTCTGTGTCTTCAAAAGTACCTAAATCAAGTTCTGCACAAGTCGTTTGAATCCAATCATCTCCTCTCCAATTAGATAAATAACTTTCTAGAACAATAGAGCGTGGCAACATTCCTTCTTGCCATTCCACTTCAGAACTTACCAGTTTTGTATCAGGATCCAAAATTCCACCTTCATTTATAATATTTCCATATTCATCCCTAAAAACATCACTTATTGTGATAGTCCTATCATAAAAATCATCAATATTTTCCGGTGCTAAAACAAAGCTCCAAACACCAAGAGTCAAATCCAAGCCATGATCCCCATTTGTTAATAACAAATATCCTCTATCACGAATATTTCTTGTAGCTTCAATCCCTTCCTGTGCATAAGCAAGCCCTTGAATACTTAATTCATTATTTGAATCCCTTTTAATTGTATCCAAAGATAAAGAAAATAAGGCAATAGCAAAAACAGAGAATATGGCTACAGCAAGCATGACTTCAACCAGTGAAAAACCAAATTCTAATTTTTTAAATAATTTCCTCATTAATAATTAATTAATCCACTGGATAAAATAGTCACGGTTTTAACATCTGCTGATCTGGTAGAACTAAATTGCAAAGTACCATAATTCATTGTTTCGCCACTTCCTGCATCAAAAATCACATCATTTCCACCACCATTCAAATTAATATTTTGAATAACAACACTAGGGGGAAGGTCTATTACAAAATTATTTGGATCAATTGCACTATAAGCATTGCCTACGAAAATAGTATAAGAATCAGAAGCTAGCCTGATTCCATGAGCACTACCATTCAGTCCAACTTCAGCATTGCTTTGACTCAGCCTCAAATAAGAAGCAAAAGATTCTGTTTGACCCATCACATCCGCTCTATTTTGAGCAGATTGATAATACATTAGAGTGAGAGAAACAGCACTAAGCAAGAGAGTAAGCACTAAAATCACTTCAAGTATAGTAAAGCCTCTTTTTTTTCTTATATTTTTCATTATTTTCCTAATAAATTTGGTAATTGATAAATCGGTAAAATAATCGAAAGTGCAATTCCACCAACCAAAGCACTCATAAAAACAAGTAAAATCGGTTCCAAAAGAACTGAAAGATTTTTTGTTTTAGCATCTACGGTTTTTTCATAAAGTTCAGCTACTTTTTCGGTTGTAGTTTCCAAACTCCCCGTCTTTTCCCCAATAGCAAGCATTTTTACTGCCAAAACAGGGAAAAGTCTTTCATTATTTTCTAAACTATCACCAAGCTGACCACCTTTTTCCACTTTCTCAGCTGCTTCATTCAACACAGTTTCATAAACAGTATTATCAAGCATTTCTGCAGTAATTCGCAGTGCATCAGTCACAGGAACACTTGATTGCAATAAAGAATTTAAAGTACGTGAAAATCTCGCAACATTGGCTGCAACCAAAATTCCACTAAAAACAGGAATTCTCAGAAAAATTCTATCCATAATCGGTTTTATTGTTCTAGATTTGAAAATAAAAATACCAAAAACTACAAATCCAATAACCATGGCAAGCATAAGTAAAGGATTTCCTGTAACAAAAGCACTGGAGCCAATCAGCATACGTGTGGGTAAAGGCAAAACAATATCAAAACTTTCAAAAACTTTTGTAATTTTGGGCATAATAAAAACAACTATTCCTATTCCCATAATTATAGTGATTCCTATGATAATAGCTGGATAAATTAAAGCCGAAATAACTTTTTTACGAATTTCATATGCTTTTTCCATTTGAACATTCAAATAATCCAAAACCATTTCTAAATTACCGCTTTCTTCACCTGTAATAATCATATTGATAAATAATTTCGAAAAAATATAATCATATTTTTCCAGACTTTTACCAAGGCTTTGTCCAGAGCGGATCATTTCAATAAGATCTTGATAAAGCTTTTTCACTCCAGCTTGTTTTGATTGATCCATTATGATCTGTAGCGCCTCCGTAACAGTTACACCAACCTTGATCATCATGCTTAGATTTGTAACAAAAAGCATTTTGTCCTGAAATGACAGAGATGCTTTAGGTGATAAGAATGAAAAAAATCCATGTGAAGGGGCTTCAATAACAGATAGGATGATTTTATTTTTTTCTGCTAATTTTTTTAAAACAATATCTTTATTGTCAGCACGCATGCTGCCTTCTTCTTTCCGCCCTGTTTTATCTGTTAATACGTAATTAAATTTTGCCATTTTGTATATAAAATTATGAGCGCATTACTCTTAAAATTTCTTCAATAGTTGTTTGTCCAGAAAAAACCTTTCGCATTCCTTCAACAAATAAGCTAGTCATACCTTCTTGTTTAGCCATTTTTTCAATTTCCACAGGAGAAGCTCCTGACAAAATTATTTTTTTAATGCCATCAGTCACTTCCAAAATTTCTGCGACAGAAGTTCGTCCTTTAAATCCAGTACCACTACAAGTTGTACAACCTTCGCCTTTATATAAAGTAAGTTGATTTTGCTCAAGCGCTTGTTTTACTTCAGGATGAATAGTACCTAATTCCAAAACAATTTCTTGTAGATTTTCATTGATATTAAATTTTGTTTCTAAACTTTTTAGCTGATCAAGATTTAAAATATAAGTACTTTTGCATTTCTCACAGATAGTCCTAACAAGCCTTTGTGCAATAACCATTTCCACAGTAGCACCCAGCAAAAAAGGCTCAACGCCCATCTCTTTCATTCTTGGGATAGTACTAGCAGCATCATTAGTATGCAAAGTCGCCAACACCAAATGCCCTGTTAATGCAGCATTCACAGAAATTGCAGCTGTTTCTTCATCACGAATTTCACCAACCATTATCACATCAGGATCTTGCCTAAGCAAAGCCCTTAAACCGGCAGCAAAAGTCATATTAGATTTCGGATTTACTTGAATTTGATTAGTACCTTCAAGCCTATACTCAATAGGATCTTCAATAGTTGCCAAATTAATCTCAGGAGAATTTAAAATTCGTAAAATGGAGTACAAAGTAGTAGTTTTACCAGACCCTGTAGGTCCAGTTACCAAAATCATCCCATGTGACTTCACAATATTTCTTTTAATTTTTTCTAACGCATTTCCGCCATACCCCATAGATTCCAAAGTTAATCCTTGATTTGTAGAAGTCAAAAGCCTCAGTACAGCCTTTTCACCGTCATAAGTTGGAACTATGGAAACACGCATAGTTATTTCATTATGCTCTAATTCGATCTTAAAACGTCCATCTTGAGCAGCTTTATGCTCATCTGTTCGCATATTAGCCAGAACTTTAATTCTGGTAATAATTAATTCCATTACTTCAAGAGGCAATTCTACAATAGTTTGCAAAATACCATCGATTCTATAACGAACAATTAAAAAATCTTTATGTGGTTCAATATGTATATCAGAGGCGTTATTTTGATACCCAAAAAGTATAATTGTATCTAAAATTCTTGCGGCATCTTTCAGTGATTCAATTTTTTTGGGATCTTTTAAAACCCCTTCTAAAAGTTTATTGAATTTCTCATTAACATCTCTGTTATAAGCTTTTAAGGCAATTTTAATAGAACCTGGACTAGCATAAAACAGATCTACAAATTGCCCAGTTTTCTTTTCCAGGAAACTTTTAGTTTCTTCATTACCAGGATCAGAACTCGCAATTTTAATTCTATCCCCCATAGATTCAAAAGGAATCACAAGTTGATTTGAAGCTAAAGCATAAGGAATCACCCTCAACAAAGAATCTGGAATATTTATTTCCAGCAGATTAACAGAAGGCACTCCATAAAGACCTGCAATAACAGGAAGTAGTTTTTCATCAGCAATTGTACCTCTTTCAAACAATAGACTTTCCAAACTAACCTTTTTAGTAAGCGCTTGTTTAAGCAGATTTTCGGCTTCTTTTTCGTTTAAAAGCTGATTGTCAACTAATACCTTTGCAAGGTTTTGAGAATTTAAGGACATTTTTTATTTTTATTTCTCAAAATTATACCATAAAACTAGGGTTTTTAGAAGAGAGAAAGGAAGGGGCAATTAACCAAAAAACTTTTTAAGCAGAAATCTAGTTCCTTCGTCATGTTTTAAATATTCTCCGTTTTCATTCAATACCGGCAGGGGATAGTCAGCACCTTCAACTATATCCCCAACGGTATATGGAGTACCGTATTCACCTTTCAAAAAATAGTGATCATTACCATTTTTCTGTGGTCTATCACCAACTACTAAAATATCCCTAGCCTGAGTATTTAGATCAAATCCACGTTCTTTCCTCAGAAACTCAGCAAATTTTTGAATCCCCATATCTTTATCTCCATCAGCTGGAGAAATAACCACTCCAAGCCCAGCATTTCCAACATGTAAATGTTTTTCAAAATCAACATCAATTTCAGTCAAAATTTCCATCGCTATTTCATAAAGTTTATCTGACAATCTATAAACTTCTTCAATATCTCTATCTTCAACCGCTAGTTTATGTTGAGTAGTCCTCAGAACTACTACCACCCTATGAGCATCATTATAAACAGATCCATAACGTTCTATTGCACTAGACATTTTGTTCATAAATTTTTTACGCTCAATAAACTCTTCTGGCCAATCAGCTCTATAAAATTCTTCAAATTCTTGGCGATCCATATTATAAAAATATCCAATAGCACCATTTTCACCCATGAGGAAAAGGTTCTTTAAAAACTGTTCTAATTTTTCACCACTCAAACCAGACACCAAGGAATCATATCCATGTTCCAAAAAACTTTCCAATTGCCTGCCTGTACAGAAAGCGATTGGTACCTTCCCAGCCAATTCAATCAAAGTGCCAACCATCTCTCGCGACGGCTCACATACTCCTTTTGCAGTTATAGTTCCATCGAAATCAAACATCGCAGCTTTAAACATACTTGAGTTTAGTTAAGGTCCGCTGAAGAATATCAAATGGAAACAATTTTAACCACATTTTATTTTCATCTTAGTGCCTTATTATTTCTCGCATGCTCAGCGTCTGCTAGCATTTTTATTTTTTTAGTCTTTAGATATAAATAATCAGGATTTTTGACTACTATCGTATCAATCAATTCCGCAGCCGCTTCAACATTAGCTGTATAAGCAGTGAAATTTGTATTGTTTTCCACAAAAACAAAATAGCTTTCTAATAGAGCAACAACAGGCTCAAGATTCGCATCTGCCCGTCCAACATAAGCTACATAATATCTGAAATCATTCAAGGGATTTAGTCGCAGAGCTGTCTGCCAGTCCCCGTTTTCAAAATAAGCTTCAGCTTCCAGCTCATTCCACCATATCGCTTTATCATAATCAGAAGTATCCAAATAATGACTACGCGGATATATGGAATAATTCATGGCTCCAGATTCAGGAGAAAATATATTCAAAGCTTGAATACCGCTTTCATAACAAGCAAAGAACAAAAATAGAACCGCTAAAACTGCAAGCAATTTAGGCTTTTTATTACTTTGCTTTTGAATCAACATAGAACGAATAAAAGCAAGAAACAAAAACAAAGGCAATAAAGTCGCCACAAAATTTAGATTATAATCTATCAAGTTATGAGCAATTATCCCAGCAACTGCCACCACGAGAACAGCGACAGTATCCTTATTTCCCCCAAGACCAGCAAATCTACGTAACACAGTCACGACCCCCATGATCAGAAACCCCAAAAAGCTAAACAAAGCCAATAAACCGTTTTCAGCTGCTATTTTTAGAAAGAAATTATGAGGATGGTCAGCCGTTTTCAAAAGTTCATTTTGTACACCACTATAAGCATAACGAAAAGAAAAAGGCCCCCAGCCAAACAAGGGTTTTTCCTTGGTTAAATCTACAGCCCCTTTCCAAAATATAAATCTATCATTAGTTGAACTTGCACCTTCATGATCAGTTAAAGTAACTTTTTCTTCGATTTCAACCACTCTATGGAAAATCGATCTAAATTCATTAGCAGAAAAGAATAAAACAATAGTTATCAGCGCCACTACTCCAACTTTATTCCATTGAATTCTTTTACGGAAATAAAGCGCTAACATAAAAATTTGTCCAAGGAAAACAAGCATAGCGCCTCGCGAAAAAGTAAGAAAAAGAGCCGCCAAGACAATTCCCAGTAAATATTTTCTCTTCCCTAAAAGAAAAATCGGCCAAGTCATAAGTAAAAAAAGCGCAAAAGCATTTGGCCAAGTATGAGCATGGTTCAATTTATTCAAAAAAGGTCCTATCATTCTCACCTCATCAAAAGATAAATACAGCACAAAACCAAGTACAGCAGCCATCAAAGCACCACATCGCAACACAGTCAAAAATCGCGACACCCATGATATTTGACGGTAAGCCAAAACAAGATATAAGAGAGCAGCTGATTCAAAAGCAAGAAATTCACTAAACCCAATCCCCAGGGCAGAAGAATTCAAAAAAGAGATAAAAATAGCCAACATATATCCCAATAAAAACAAGGCTTCCAGCCCAGCCTTCTCACGTTTACATTTCCAGCCACATAATAAAACAACAGGAATTACAGCAGCCAAAATAGCCACAATAGGCAGACCGGCACCATAGTCGTATTTCTTGAATATAGGGTTGAACAAAGCCAATAACCACAGACCAGACAATAAATAAAAAGATAGGTTTTTCACATCGGCATTATAGCGTATTATCGGAATAATGAAAAAACAAGAAAAAGCAATTTTGATAGATGTGATAGACACGTCAACCACCAAGGAAGAAGCAGAGATTAGGCTTATGGAGATGGAAAGTTTAGTGAATACATTTGGTGGAGTAGTTGTGATTAAAACGATACAGAAAAGAGGAATGCCTGATTACGATACATATATTGGTTCAGGTAAGCTTAATGAAATCCATGATTTAGCGGAAGCACACGAAGCTGATGTTTTGATAATCAATAATCTACTTAAAGCAAGACAGTTATTTACTTTGAACGAGAAATTGCGTGATATAGATGTGAAAGCATGGGATAGAGTTGATCTTATTCTGAAGATTTTTTCTAAACACGCTCAGACAACAGAAGCAAAATTACAGATTGAATTGGCCAGTATTCGGCATATGGGGCCACGTATTTTTGATATGGGTATTGAGCTTTCTAGGCAAGCGGGAGCTACAGGTGTTCGTGCTGGGCAAGGGGAATCTAATACAGAGATGATGAAACGTCATCTGAGGAAACAGGAATTATCGATTTTGAAAAAACTAAAACATTACGAAACCATACACTCTGGACATAGGAAGAGACGTAGACGTAAGAATTTAAAAACAGCAGCTTTGGTGGGATATACTAATGCAGGTAAAAGTTCACTTTTGAATGCTCTTACAAAAAAAGGAGTCTATGCCGCTGATGAACTTTTTGCCACACTTGATACTAGGGTTGGAAAGCTATATATCCCAAGCGATGCAAATGAAGAAGGGTATCAACCTGGTCAAGAAATTCTAATATCAGACACTATAGGATTTATTCAAAACCTGCCTCCAAATCTAATCCAAGCCTTCAAATCAACTCTCGCAGAAACCATTGATTCAGATATTTTGCTTCATGTGATAGACATAAACGATGCTCAAATCCACAGGAAAATTGAAGTAGTTGAAGAAATTCTCGAACAGCTTGGTATTAGAGATAAACCTAGTATTTATATTTTCAATAAAATAGATCTCATAGCATATAAAAATGTATTTGATAAACCAGCAGATAAAAAACAAACTTTACACAAAGCAAGTCCAGAGACAGCTGCTTTACTTGGGTGGAATGATTCTCTAACAAAAAATGAAGAGGCACGTAAATATATGGATACACTGAATAAAAAATATAAGGAATTTTCACCAATTTTTGTTTCAGCACATTCAAAATTAAATCTAGAGTCTTTGATAGATACTTTAAGCTCTATTATTTAAGGCGCATTATCTAGATCTATATTCAAAAAAACAACTTCAGGCCTCACAAACAATCTCAATGGAATATCTACTTCACCAAGCCCGCTACTTACAAAAACAGGCATTCCATTGATCTCATGCCAACCTTTATCAAATTTATGCTTACAAGGTATGAAAAGCTTATAAATAGGCCACAAACGAACCTGTCCACCATGAGTATGGCCACAGATCATAATATCAACATTTTCATTCTTAAAAGCATGAGCTGAGTCGGGATTATGTGCCATAACTATAACATTGCCTTCAGCCTTTTCAGCCAATTCATATTCATCATCCTTGGACATCAGAGACCCGATTCCTACTAGTTTAATTTTTTTACCACGAACATTTAATTCAAGCATTTTATTGTCAATCATTTCCACACGCCCTTCAAGTGCCTCATACATCTCTTTTTTAGTAAATTCACCAATAGGTTCAATATCATGATTTCCCAGTACCCCGTAGCATGGAGCTTTTATTCGCTCCAATTCATCAAACATTTTTCTCAAATTTTTTGGACAAATAGCAAAGATGAAATCCCCGGGGATTAGTACAAAATCAGGCCTGCCTTCATTAAGCAGATCAACAATTCTGCTCAAAAAATCGCTACCTTTCAGTGCCCCTAAATGTAAATCACTAATTACAGCAATTTTCAAATCACCTTTACCAATTTCTCTAACTTCAATCAAATAACGTTCAACAAAACGCGCCCAGATAAAGAAAATAGCCAAAATAAGAGTAATCAACCACCATGAATTTATCTCAAGTAGCATTAATCCTCCTATAAAAGGAAAAACCAACCAACTTCCCCAAAACATTGTTCTATAAGCAAAATATCTCATACGGCAGGAGACTAGCACGATCAAAAGATTTTTGCTAAACCTAGTTTTTGTGATCCGAAGCGTAGAAATTAATTAGCTAATATAAGAAAAATCATAGATAATATAAAAGTACCACCCATAACCCTCAAAAATATGACAAAAATAGAATGTGCCTTTAAAGCAAGTATTATTGGTTGTGGAAGCGTAGGAGCAACAACAGCTTACGCCTATCTTTTATCAGGTGCTGTAACGGATATATCATTAGTAGATATAGATGCTGGAAAAGCCAATGGATTAAAATTGGACCTAGAACATGCCTTATCATTTACACCTCATACAACAATTGCAGCAGGTGATAATTTTGCAAAATGTGCAGGTTCAAATATTGTGATAATAACTGCTGGTGCAAGGCAAAAAGAAGGGGAGACTCGATTAGATTTGATAAAGAAAAATCGCGAAATATTCAAGGAGATGATACCAAAAGTCACACAAGCAGCACCTGATGCTATTTATATTATAGTTTCAAACCCTGTAGATGTACTGACATACGAGATGATTAAACAATCTGGAATACCGTGGAATAGGGTTTTTGGATCAGGGACACTTTTAGACTCAGCCCGTTTACAATTCCATATTTCAGAAAGAATAAAACTAAATCCAGGGAGCATAGACGCATATGTAATGGGGGAGCATGGGGATACGTCCTTTCCTGTATATAGCTCAGCGAACGTATTGGGCAAACCACTCTCAACATTCGAAGGATTCTCAGAAGAAGTATCCGCTGAATGCTATAAAGACACAAAAAATGCTGCATATAGAATAATAAACGATCAAGGCTATACCTGCTATTCAATAGCAACTGCAATACGTGAAATTACTTCTGCAATTTTCGAAGACAAACATGAAGTATTTCCATTATCAGTAATGCTAAATGATTATTATGGACACAGTGATGTTTGTTTAAGTGTTCCCTGTGTACTAGGTAGGCATGGTATAGAAAAGGTACTTAAGGTACCACTGGACGAAAAAGAACAAGAAAATCTTGCTAAGAGTGTAGAGACACTGAAAGGGTATTTATAAAAAGCCTATTCGCTAGGAATAAACCTTTCATAGACATAAATGGTGGGCCCGGAAGGAATTGAACCTTCGACCAATCGGTTATGAGCCGACTGCTCTAACCCCTGAGCTACAGGCCCATTTTTCAATGCTCAACTGGATAAAAAAAGAACCAGCGTCGCCGCTGATTCTAATATAAAATTCATATTAAAGCAAAGCAATTAAGCTTTTACTTTTTCTTTCTTTGAAGAAGACGCACTAGTTTTAGCCTCTAAAGCATTTAATCCTTTTGCTAAACGAGATTTTTTTCTCGCAGCATTATTAGGATGAATAATATCTTTTTTACACGCCATGTCTATAACTGAATAAGCATGAGGTAAAAGTTTCACAAGTTCTTCAGTATTACCATCTTTAATTAGTGATAAAGCTTTCTTGAAAACGGTCTTCATTTTATTTCTAATAGGAAATCGTTTTTCTCTTCTCTTAACATTTTGACGCATTCTCTTTTTCGCAGATTTGATTATTGGCATTTACTTCTGTTTAATAATAAAGCCCGCCTAGTCTAAAATAACCTTAGCCTTAAGTCAATATGAAGATAAACAGACAAATCATCCTTGCATCACAAAGTCCAAGGAGAAAAGAATTACTTACATCAATCGGAATGCCTTTCAAAGTGCATGCAAGTGAATTTGAGGAATTGAACGCTCACGACAATCCGCAAGCACTAGCCACGCACAACGCCATCGGCAAAGCACAGGATGTAGCAAAACATTACAATGACGCGCTAGTAATAGGCGTGGATACGGTTGGTTCTTACGACAATCAAGTGCTTGAAAAACCAAAAAACTTAGTCCATGCGCGCAGTATGTTAGAACTTTTAAGCGACACAACTCACCAAGTTATCACTGCAATTACAATAATTGACACTAAAAAACAGAAACAGCTTTCAGCTATCGAAATAACGGATGTCACCATAGACAAACTCTCAGCTGAAGAAATCACAGATTACATAAATTCTGGTGAAGGCGCCGACAAAGCAGCAGGCTACGCAATACAGGGCCTCGGCGCCCTCTACATCTCAAAAATTTCAGGCGACTATTTCAATGTAGTCGGATTACCAATTTACAGATTGAGAAAGATGTTATTAGAATTAGGAGCAGAAATTTCTTTGACATGAAGCAGTCCACAGTACGGGGATTAGTCAGGTAGATAGTGCTGTTTTTCGTTTATCTACTGCGGTTTTTTAAAACCTTGATAGATTTCTCTCCCCGGGGAGAAGAGTTAAATATTCGACAAAAAAATACATACAAACGTTCATGCCACTCAGCTAGTGCCATCACCCAAATCCGTCTTATTGATAAACTTAATTACCGTCTTCAATGGTGGACAAAGCGCTACAAATTCAAAATGAAACATGGAGGACTATGAATAAACCGGCTAACATCGGCCCAAAAGGTTCTCTACGCTATCTCAAAAATGTGACTGGATTTCTGCAACTTAACGGAATTTGACGCAAGTTGAAAAATGTGGTATAGTGAAAGAAACAAAAAACAAAAACAAATGGGAAAAAAAAGCCTCATAGCTGTATTATTTGCACTCACATTGGTTATAACTGCGACATTTTCTGTTAATGCAAGCATTTTACAAGGAAATATATATTTAAAGACAGCAAGTCAAAGTATAGAAGTTGAACAATTTGATAATATTCGTTTTAAATTACTCACTAAAGGTGGAAAAAGAGTAGGCCTTCCAAATGGCTGGAGTATTGATATAATATCTTCAGAAAAAGGAGGTTCAAAATTGATAGCGTCCAGCATAGACGGCAACGGACTCATGACAATTAAAAATAATAAAAATTTCTATTATCTTCCTGAATCACTTGAGACAGGTGCATATACAGTGCTTTTAATAGATGAAAAAGGAAATTCAGTCGGGGCATCTAACCGTATACGAGCATTATAACAGTGACTCGAAGCGACCTATGGCAGGCGAGTAAGGGCGCAAGCGCGCACAATGGAAATAAAAAATAAACCAAAAAAACATGAAAATCAAAAATTTAAAAATAATTGCACCAATTCTAGTATTTATAATTGCAGCAATATTCTTTTCAGTAGATTTAGATCATATTCAAGGTAGGCTTGATGCTGATATTTCTGTTACAACACCGCTAGAAATGACAACGCCACAAGAAATGCTGATTTCAAGTCAAGAAGTGAATCCAAACGACATAGTAACTATAAAAATAGTAGACGATAAAGATAAAGAAACAGATTTACCAAAAAATTGGAAAATAGAAGTAACAAATTTTATAACTCCGGGTATTGAAACAGTAATAGCATCAACAGAACAAGAAGATGCAAAAATTATTATTTCTAGAGAAGAACTTGGGAAATATTCATTTTCAGCACCATCTGAAGCAGCTTTATATGGTATTTTCCTTGTTGATGGAGAAGACCAACTTCAGGCGAATATGGTGAAAATAAAAGTAAATTCTTTATAATTATTGACAATTAACACCTCAAAAATGATCAAAAAATTATTCAAAAACACTGTAGCAATTGCATTGTCTGTAGCTTTATTAAGCAATTCCGTTAGTGCCATAACCTTTATTGATGCTAATCAAAATACGGACACAGACACTACACCACCTGAAGTAGTACTTCCTGACAATACTACAAACACTGAGCAAGGAGCTTTGGATATTGTTGATCATGACGTAGAAAATAGTGTTTTCGATCCTTGGGATGACCAGGAAGCCGAGATTACCTTTACTATAAACAAGGCTGCGGTTATAACAATGGAAATTCGTGATGAAGATAATGAAGAAATTGAAACACTAGTAGATAAGCGTTCTTATGACGCAGGTGAATATACTATTAGATGGGACGGTGAAGATTTATTTGGTGATTTAGTTGACGATGATGAATACAAATATCGCATTACAGCTAGAAACGATACTGAAGTAGAAAGAGTTACTGGTCGCATTTTTGTTAAAAGAGGATATGAAAGTGATGATAATGACGACACAGTTGTTCCTCGTTTAAAACGAGTATATATAACAAAAGAAGAATTTGATCCTGGGATTAAGGAAAAAAATTACATAGTATTTACATTAACTTCTGAAGCTGATGTGAAAGGAGTGATTTTGGATGATGATGAGAATGAAATTTACGATTTTGTTGATAAAAATGACCTTAGTGCAGGAACTTATTCTTTCAAATTGGATTCTGATGAGCTTGCGAATGAGAAGGGGGATCTTGAATACAAAATCACAGCTCACAATTCACGTGGGAGTGATTCAGCTGAAGGTAAATTTGAAGTTGTAGAAGAAAATGATAGAGAAGATAATAAACCAAATGTTTATAAGGATTACAGTGATGAAATCCCATTTAATCCACTTGGAGATGAGCATATGGCTATAAAATTTAAAACTGACAGAACTTCTGAAGTCACTATAGAAATTCGTGATGATGATTTTCTATTAAAAACCATTGTTGATGAAACAGATTTAGATGAAGGTTCTCATACTATTTATTGGGATGGTCGTGATAAAGATGGAGATATTGTTGGAGATGGTATTTATAATTACAAAATCACTGCTGAGAATAATCGTGGAAAAGATACAGAATACGGAAATTTTTCAGTAGAAGATTCTTATAGTGCTATTAATACTAGATCTACCGGCGACGAATGTGCCGGATTTGTAGATGTTAGCAGCTCAAACGAATTTTGTGACGCAATAGAGTGGGCAAAAAGCCACGATGTTATACATGGTTTTGATGATAACAGCATGAGACCTCAACAACCTGTGACAAGAGCTCAGGCAATAAAAATGGTACTTGAAGCATTAAAAATCAATTTATTGGAAGCTCACGGTGACAACCTTGGATTTACAGATATTTACAGATACGCGTGGTATATGGATTATTTGAAAACAGCCTTTTCTTTAGGTGTAGTACGTGGTTATGGAGATGGCACTTTCAAGCCAAATCAATTTGTACTTCGTGCTGAAGGATTCATCATGCTCATAAACGCAGCACAGGCGAAAGATTCTGTAATTATTCCATCAAGATTTTACGGACAACCTTTCCTTGATGTACCAAACAACAATGATACTAGATGGTATATAAGTGAAGCATGGTTCGCTAAAGACAACGGATTAACAAATGATGAACATTATTTCTATCCATTGGACTATATGACTAGGGGAGAAGTAGTTGATATGCTTTACAGATATCAAAAAGCGGCCTTGTAATAAATTCTCTTTCGCTTTGCACCGGCTCTTGTTAGTATGAAACAACTCAATATTTAAATTAATTTCCTATGTTTAAAGGTTTAAAAACACTAGTAGCTGGTATTTTAGCTGGTGCGACACTTGGTTTATTATTCTCTCCTAAAAAAGGAGAAGACCTACGTCAAAAAATTAAAGATGAAATGGAGGATGGAGGAAGTGGAATTAATGCAGTAAAAGACACAGCTGTTGAATTTGGTAAAAACCTTGGTGGTTCTATTTGTGAAACATATGACGAAATCAGTGAATCAGATGCCTTTAAGGAAGGAAGTAAAAAAGTAAAAAAGGAAACTGAGAAATTAATCAAAGAACACACTACAGCTTCACAAAGAAGAAGAGCTAAATCTGCTATTAAAAAAGCAAAAAAACGTACTACCGCAGCAGTTAAAAAAGCAAAAAAAGCTGTAAATAAAGTTACAGACAAACTTTCTAAGGATTAAAACTAGATAATATGGTCCCGATTATTGGTATTGTTGGTGGTAAGGGCCGCATGGGGGATTTATTTGCCAAGTTTTTTCGGGAGCAAGAGATTAAAGTCCTTATTTCTGATTTGCATACAAAGTTAAGCAATATAGAGCTCGCCCAAAAGTCTGATATTGTGATTGTTTCAGTACCAATTGATGTAACCGAAACCACAATTGAAGAGATTATTCCTCATATTAGAGAAGATGCTGCTATAATGGACTTTACTTCCATAAAAACTTTCCCTATCAAGGCCATGCTCAAAGGAAAATGTGAGGTAATGGGGATGCATCCTATGTTTGGGAATAGCAACCCGATTCCAGGACAGCCTATGATACTTTGTCCCACAGCCAAATCTGCTAAATGGAGTAAATGGATGGAGAAATTTTTGAAAAAGAATAAAGTCCAGATACATAAAATGACTGCAAAAGAGCATGATAAAACAATGAATATAGCTCAAGGGTTAATACATTTTGCAGATATTACTTTTGCTGATGCTATTAGGGCTATGAAAATGCCAGTTTTGGAACTTTTCAAATATTGTAGCCCAGCTTCACAGTTAAAAGTCCAGCTCGCAGCACGTTTGATAGATCAGGATGCTGGTCTATACGGCAATATTCAGATAAAAAATCCACACACACTGTCAGCTATAAAACAATGTAAGAAATCAATGGATAAATTATTGAAAATAGTAGAAAAAGGCGATTTATCAGCTTTTAAACGCTATTTCAATAAAAACCAGGACTTTTATGGCAAATATAGTCACGAAGCCTATATAGATAGTTCATATCTCATAGATAAGTTCCATGAGAAGAAACGTAAACAAAAAGCACAGAAACCACAACAACTTGAAAAAACTGACATTGCCGTGCTGGGACCTAAAAATACTTTTTCTCATCAAGCATCCGAAAAATATTCAAAAGATAGAAAGTATTTTGCTAGGACTATAGATGAGATTTTTGACTTGGTAGCCAAAGGAAAAGTATCTGCAGGAATTGTGCCAATTGAAAACAAGCTTCAAGGAACCGTGAGAGAGTCTATAGATGGTCTTTTTTATAATAATGTACATATAGATGATGAATTTAAAATGGAAATTCATCATCAACTAATTACATTAAATCATAGTAAGAGATCGGATATAAAGAAAGTAATTTCAAAATTGGAAGCCTTAAATCAATGTAAAAAGTATTTCAAAAAACACCTCGAAAAAGCTGAATTACAACCATTTTCTTCTACTGCTGCTGCTGCTGATAAATTACTAGCATCACGAAACAAAAATCTAGCAGTTATAGCCTCTGAGCTTGTTGCAAAAGATCCTGAACTTAAGATTATGGATGCTAATATAGAAGATGAGAAAAACAATGAAACTACTTTTATAGTTATTAAAAAAGGTAAAACTCCGTCAAAGACAAAGGGTGATAAGACTTCAATTGCATTTCATTTTGATAAAGATTCGCCTGGAAGTTTATTTACAGTTTTTGAAGATTTCGCAAAAGCCAAAGTAAATCTAACAAAAATAGAATCTCGTCCAACTAAATCAGACTTTGGTGAGTATATCTTTTATCTTGATTTTGAAGGCGGAATCCAGGAAGCTAAAATCAGCAAAGTGCTCAAATCCATAGAGCAAAAGGTGGCAAAATTAAAAATACTTGGTTCTTATACAGCATGGACTTAAAAACTTTACGCAAAAAAATCACAGAAATAGACGACGGAATTTTAACATTGCTCGCTAAACGCAAAGATTTGATCAATGAAATTTATAAGGTCAAAAAACAAGAAAAAAAAGAGGTTAAAGATATAGAAAGAGAAAAAGAAATGAAAGAATTAAGAGCAAAAGTATCATCTCAACTTGGACTTGATCCAGAAAAAATCAATCCAATTTTCGAATCCATTCTAGATTGGTCCCGTAATATCCAAAAAGATTTATGAGAATTTGTATTCCAATCACAGCAAATACTACTGCTGCTGCTCTTAAAGATATAGGTGAAGCTCAATCACAAGGGGCTGATTTTATTGAGCTACGTATAGACTTGTTGCATGATCTAAGTCATGAGAATTTAGAAAAACTTATAAAATTTTGCAAAACTCCTACCATAGTAACTGCTCGTAGCAAGGAAGAAGGAGGTAATTGGGAAGGGGATAGTGCGGCATATCTTCAACAGGCAATAGATTTGAATGTTGCTTTTGTTGATATTGAATTCAGGAAAATTCCAAAACTTGATTTGAAAAACACAAAAACAATTTATTCTTATCATAATTTCAAAGAAACTCCGGATTTAGAAGAATTGCAGAATATTTATAATAAAATGATGAAAGCTGGGGCAGATATAGGAAAACTTGCATGTTATGCGAACTCGACTAATGACAATGAAAAGATATACAAACTAATAAGTTCTGCGCCTCGCGACCACATAATCGCCATAGCTATGGGAGCAATCGGTAGTGAAACCCGTAAAAAAGGCCCGGAATTAGGTTCATACCTCACATTTGCCAGCCTAACAACAGACAAATCATCAGCACCCGGCCAATTCACAATAAATGAACTCCGAAAAAAACATATAGCCTTAATAGGCGGCCGAGGAAGCGGAAAGAGCCGGGCCGCCCTCGAACTAGCCTTAGCTCTTAAAAAGCCTCTTTACTGCATGGACAAAATGATAAGTGAAAAATATGGAGGAACAATTCCACAAATCATAGCAGAGAAGGGTTGGTCATATTTCCGTGATTTGGAATATGAAATTTTAAAGGAAATATGTGATTTAAAAGCAGGGATTATAGATTGTGGAGGGGGAGTAGTTTGTGAACAGGATAGCAATAACAAGCAAAGCTTCAGCCATAGAAAAGCTAAACTTCTCAAAACATATTGCAAAACTATTTGGGTAAAAGCATCCTTAAAAACTCAGCTTTCAAGGATAAAAGATGATGATAAAAGACCATCTCTCACAGGGGAGAAATCAACACATGATGAGCTAAAGCAAATAATGGATTTACGAACACCATGGTACAAAGAATTAGCAGAACATGAAATTTGTACAGACCACGAAGACTGTCAGTATATAGCAAAAAAAATAGTTAAGCTTTTGGCTTAACTGTCTAAAAATGTCTAAACATATTGTTTAGCTTATGCTCTTTTATACATAGCTGATACCCTTTATCTGTACCAAAGGGTAGAGGTACAACATTAACATTTTCCTTTTCCAAATCATCTTTTAAATCATCAAACGTCTTTCTAGCAAGCCCCATTGGCATTAATTCATTACTCAGATGTGAGAATGGAAATAGAACCAAAGTTTCAGGTTTTAACTTCGAATAGATTTTTTTAAGCTCTTTTTTTATAGCTTCATATTTCTCATTATCACCTTTTTCAAAACATACTCTAGCAATAAGACAGTCATCATACTTACGAGAATAAACCTTATCTTTTGTAAATTTGAAATAATTTGCGTGTTCAAATAAAATTTTCATAAAATGACTATAGCTAGTTAAAAGGCTAATTTCAACACATAAAGAGAAATAATGACTACAATACGCCCACGGTGCTAGGGCACGTTCTTGACAAGCAGTCAATGTAGGGTGTAAAATACTCTTTCAGATAATAAAGGTAAGACATGGTAACGGCAACGACAGGTGGTCAACAGTTTGACTTTTCAACATAAAGTTGATATGATGACCAATACATATCCCCCCAATTTATGGCAAATAGTATTTTAATAGAAATGGGCCTTGATGAAAAAGAGGTCAAAGTATATTTAAAACTTTTACAATTAGGATCAAATAGGGCAAGTACAATTGCTTATCAACTTGGTTTTCCTAGAACTACTGTTCAAAATATATTATTGAGGCTAGAAAGTGAGAAAATTGTTACTAAGTCAATCGATAAAAATGTACATGTTTTTTCACCTGTGCACCCTGAAGATTTAGTTCGAATTATTGAAATGAAAAAAAGAAAACACAATAGTCATTATGAACGTATAATTGATGATTTGAAAAAAAATATACCTGAGCTAATGGGGATAATGAAATCAAATAAATCCATTCCAGGAATTAAGTTTTATCAAGGACTTTCAGGGGTTAGAGATGTGCTTTTTGACACATTGACATCAAAAACTGAGGTTAAAGATTTTGCAAATGTAGATGCAATGTTTGAACACATAAAAGGGATTAATGACGAATATATTAAAGAAAGGGAAAAAACAAGAATTAAAAAGAGAAGTTTGATTCTAGATACACCTTTTGCTCGGGAATTATATAAAAGTGGTGAATATTCACCAAAATCGCATAATGGTTACAAATTTATTGATAGTAATAAATATCCATTTTCCATTGAAATGAACATTTATGATGGAAAGATATCTTATTTAACTTACGTTGAAGGAGAATTCGTAGGCGCTATAATTCAAAACGAATATATATATGAAATGCATAGTTCAATGTGGGATCTTATATGGGATTTACTTCCTAACCACGAATAGAGCGCATCATTTCAACTTTTTTAGATACAACCTCTTTTGTGGCTATGTCTGTTCTATAAAAAACAGGTCCTGTTACTGATCCAACTGCTGAACTAGCTAGTTTTTCAGCTTCTTCCAGCGTCTCGCCTATACCAACAAAAGCTATGGCTCTTGAGCCACTCAGATACAAACCATCCTCTCGCGAATCAACTGACGCATAATAAACCTTTACGCCTGTCGGCACATCTCCAACAATTATTTTTTCTCCTTTACAAGGAGTTTCTGGATATCCATCTGGCACGACATACTTACAAACAGTAGCTTTTTTCTCAAATTCAACTTCAAGAAGTTCACCAGAAATCATGCTTTCACATAAATTCACAAAGTCAGTTTTCAACAAAGGTAAAACATTCATAGCTTCAGGATCTCCAAAACGAGCATTATATTCAATTAACCTTACACCATTTTTCACAGCTATAAACCCTCCGTACATGATTCCAACAAAACCATCATCACATTCTTTTTTTAGAGCCGCTGCTACTTTTTCGGTGATTTCAGCAGCTTCATCTATATCTGATTGATCTAAAAAAGGCATTCTATGATCAGGCATGGAATATGTCCCCATTCCACCTGTGTTTGGACCTGTATCACCATCATAGGCACGTTTATGATCCTGGATACAAGGCATTTCAACCGTATGTACACCATCACAAAAGCTCATTAGACTAAATTCCTGTCCAACTAATTTTTCTTCAACCACTACACGACCATTTTCAGAAAGACATTTTTTTGCAAAAGCTAAACCTTCTGCAATTCCATTCAAATGTTCTCCGGATAGTTTAACCCCTTTTCCACCCATTAATCCATCAGCTTTTACTACAAAATTCTCACCTAATTCAATAAAAAACTCTTTCAACCCATCTTCATTTTTAAAAACTTTAAACTTAGGATTACCGGGGATATTATATTTCTTCAATAAATCTCTAGTAAAACTTTTAGAAGTTTCCAGCATACCAAGCTTTGCTAGGGGAGAGGCGCAACTAACTCCAATTCCATCAAGCATATCAACCATACCAGCCTCAATTGGCGCTTCCGGCCCCACAATAGCAAAATCAAGTTCACCAATCTCTCTAACAAAAGAGCCAACAAAATCCAAATCACATATATTTCCTGTCATATACTTCTTCGCTAACTTAACTATCCCAGGATTCAAAGCATTTCCAACAACAAAAAGTTCCACCTCATGTCTACTTCGTTTCAAAGTTTCAGCAATAACATGTTCACGTGCACCATTTCCTATTAAAAGTATTTTTTTCATTATAGTAAATTTAGTTGTTCTTCAGATACTCGTTCACTACTCCTTGATTCAGACTGTAAACGTAAAACTTCTTCATCAATATCTCCAGTTTTATAAACACCGTCAAAACAAGACATATCCATATCTGTAATGTCAGGATTTCCTTCAAGACATGAATCCATCATATCTTGTTTATCACCAAAGAAAAGAGCGTCAGCACCTATTTGCCGACAAATTTCATCTTCATCACAGTTGGCAGCTATTAATTCTTTACGAGTTGGAATATCTATACCGTAAAGATTAGGATAAGCCACAGGTGGCGCATATGAAGCAAAATAAATTTTCTTAGCCCCAGCATTTTTAACCATTTCAATAATTTTTCTCGATGTATTTCCTCTCACAATACTATCGTCAATCAAAAGAATTTTCTTATCTTTGATCTCCAAAGGCATAGGATTCAATTTATAACGTATAGATTTTTTACGAGTTTCCTGTCCAGGCATAATAAAAGTGCGACCAATGTATCTATTTTTAACCAAGCCCTCCCTATATTTAATATCAAGAGCATCTGCAAGAGCCAATGCTGCACTTCTAGATGAATCAGGAACTGGCATAACAACATCTATATCTAGGTTTGCAGCCTGGATTTTTTTAGCCAGTTTTTGCCCCATTCTCATTCTGGATTTATAGACTGAAATTCCATTTATAATAGAATCAGGCCTGGCAAAATAAACATATTCAAAAACACAAGGTGTGGCAGTTTTATTCGTGATCATTTTTCTATGCACTTTTCTTTCTTTTTCATCAATAAACACAGCTTCACCAGCCTTAACATCATCTATATATTCAAAACCGAGAATATCTAAAGTTACAGATTCAGACGCAAAAATATACTCAGTAGTAATACCGTTTTCTCTCTTACCAAAAACCATAGGACGAATTCCATGCGGATCCCTAAAAGCTAAAAAACCTTGTTTTGCAATATAGGTTAGTACACTATAAGCACCTTTTGATCGACTATAAACGCTTTCAACAGCCTTCCAAATATGTTCAGCTTTTATCTGTTCAGCATTTTGTTTTGTCAAAGCCTTAGTCAGCATATTCAATAAAACCTCTCCATCACTATCAGAATTAACCATGCGATGATCTTTTTCAAAAATCTCTTTTTTTAGTTCATGTGAATTAAAAAGATTGCCATTATGAGCCATCATAACCCCAAAAGGCGCTGAGCCAAGAAATGGCTGTACCTCCTCCAAATCTCCAGTCCCAATTGTCGCATAACGCGTATGCCCAATTCCCACATATCCTGTCAATCTTCTCATGTGACGTGTATGGAAAATATCTTTCACTAATCCATAGTCTTTACGGACTTTGAACTTATCCCCATCATAAGTCATGATACCTGCTGCATCTTGTCCACGATGTTGAAGAGTAACTAAACCATCGTAAACATCCTGTGCTACATATTCATGTCCATAAATACCAACTATTCCACACATATTATTTAAGGTTATTGATTCTTTTCGCAGCTTTAACTGTATTTTCCATAAGACAGGCAACTGTCATTGGTCCAGCACCTCCAGGTACAGGTGTAATATAACTCGCTTTCTCAGAAATCGCATCAAAATCACAATCACCAACCAGTTTTCCGTTCTCCAATCTATTTACACCAATATCAATCACAACAACATCTTCTTTAACCATATCAGAAGTTATCAGTCCAGCCTTCCCAACCGCAACACACAAAATTTCAGCTCTTTTAGTGTGAAAAGCAAGATCTTTAGTATCTATATGACAAGTGGTAACGGTAGCACTACGGTTTAACAGCATCATAGATAAAGGCTTTCCAACAATATTACTATGTCCAACAATAACAACTTCTTTTCCTTTAACATCTATATCATAATATTCCAGCATTCTAATAACACCTAAAGGCGTACAAGGAGCCAAATCCTCAAAATCAGAACTTAGAAACATTTTTCCTAAATTATAAGCCGTAAAACCATCAACATCCTTTTGTGGAAAAATAGCTTTTATAACCTCTGGTGCATATACATGATCTGGTAATGGTAACTGCACCAAAATTCCATGAATTAGATCATCTTCATTCAATTCTTGCACTTTAGCTATCAATTTTTCTGTGGTCACAGTTTCATCATAATCAAATTGTTCCCATTCAATACCAGTAACATCACAAGCTTTTTGCTTTTGACGTATGTATGAAAGAGAAGCAGGATCTTTTCCAACCAAAATAACCGCTAACTTAGGATGAATATGCTCAAGCATTAAAGAATTAACTTCCATCGCCAAAGAACGCAGAATTTCTTTTGAAACTTTGCGACCATCTATTATTTGCATAATTGTATATTTTGAAGATAACGAGACTAACATCATCAATATATCTTTGGACTTGAACTAGGTCAACCCTCATCATTCACTAAATTCCAGATCATGTTAGCAGTGTCTTCTTGCTTTTCCTGCAGAGCAATTTTTTTCCATCCGTGCTTATCAGCAAGATATTGTAGCTTTTCATAGCATTTTCCTATGAGCTCATCATTTTCCTCATGTACATGTCCCTTTTCTGTAGCACTTTTCACTCTATCACCAGTCATAAGAATCGCAAGATCCTCAGTTCTCAATCCATCATTTATTGTTTCAAGCCATTGCTCTGACAAACCTTTTGCCATTCCCCAGGCCATACCAGTTCCAACGTAATCCTCAGCGATCACTATGCATCCTTCCTTAAGCCATTTTTCCACCTCTTCCTCAAACTGATGCCTATTTACAACAAACCAAAGCTGTAACTCTTTTTCAGATATATGTTGTACACCACCACGTAAAATTTTATTAATAAAAGGACCACTTGGTTCTAGAGTATAAACTGGATATTTTACGTACTTAGCTTTTTGTCCATTTTCATTAAGCCTATCCACCAAACGTTTAGCATGAGTGCTTTTCCCCATGTTATTAACTCCATAAATTGTAATAAATTTCCCAGTCATAATTATTGATTATATCCTCCCGTACTACCAAATCCACCTCTACTTCCGCCTTCCATTTTATCAACTTCCTCCCATTCAAACCTGTCAATCTTCACAAATACGCCTTGAGCAATTTTTTCTCCTCTATGAATTTGAACTATTTCATCAGTAAAATTATACACCAAAACCCCGATTTCATCTTCAGGTCCACAATAATCATGATCAATAATACCAAAACCATGTGGGGGAGTGAGCCCCTTTTTCATAGGTGTACTACTACGCGATGCCACAACTAGCATATAACCATGTGGCACTTCTACTATTAAGTTAGACGCAGTAATTGATATATTCCCAGGCTCAATCGCAGTGTCTTCTCTGGCAATAATATCAAAACCAACAGAGCCATGAGTTTCGTATACGGGCAAAGGAAGTTCCTTATCTATTCTTTTGATCTTAACTTTCATATATACATAAGATAGAATACAAATATGAACATATTCAAGAGAATTAATTTTCACATAATTAATTGGACCATTACAGCAGCGGAAACTGATAGTGACGTAATAGACTTTGCAGTTGGAGGACAAGCGGTTATTGAAGGGGTTATGATGCGTGCGCCAAGCAATATCACAATTGCTGTTCGTAAGACAGATGGGAGTATCAAGGTCCGTGTTAAGAAATATAAAACATTAACTCAGCGGTTTTCTTGGTTAAATCTTCCGATTTTACGTGGAGTTATTAATTTATTTGAGATGATGGCAGTGGGGACTGAAGCTATTAATTTTTCAGCAAACGAATCTTTAGAAGAATTTGATGAGGAAAAAGACAAAGACAAAAAGCCAAGTAAATTAGGAAAAATTTTAGAAGTTTTAATGTTTATATTTTCTATAGTAATTGCTTTGGGTATTTCTTTGTTTTTATTTAAAGTACTGCCTTTAAGCCTTACTACGTATTTGGATGGGCAATTTCAACCTATACATGACAATTTCATGCTTTTTAATTTCATAGACGGTTTGATAAAAATGTCAGTATTTTTGAGTTATATTTTCATTTTATCTAGATTCAAGAGTTTTAGACGCATATTTGAGTATCATGGTGCGGAACACAAATCTATTCGCAACTATGAATCGAAAAAGCCACTAACAACAATAAACGCCAGACAGGAAAGTCGTTTCCACCCTCGTTGTGGCACTAGTTTTATACTAATAGTATTTGTAATCAGTATTATTTTTTATACTTTCGTGCCAAAACAGGACGATTTTTTGACTAATTTACTGTTACGTATAGCAGTGCTTCCATTTATTGCAGGTATATCTTATGAATACTTAAAATTCAGCGCAAAACACTCAGATAACACTTTGGTACAAGCAATGATAGCTCCGGGACTTTGGTTCCAAAGACTAACAACTCAAGAGCCAAATGATAAACAACTGGAAGTAGGACTAAAATCACTTCAAGACTCAGTACGAGCTTCGCGAGACCATGCCGGAACGGAGGAGAAAAAATAATGAATCTGAGAAACAAACAAAAAAAACAGTCCAGACCATAAATCCAGACTGCTTAGATATTTTCTTAAAACTCCTTAAACTAGAGTTTTAACATCTACTGGAACACCAGGTCCCATAGAAGTAGTCAATATCAAACTTTTGATATAAGTGCCTTTAGTCGTAGAAGGTTTGATTTCTTTTATCTTAGCGATTATAACATCAAGATTTTCCTTCAACTTAGCAGAATCAAAAGAAACCTTTCCAAAAATATTATGAAGATTTCCTTCTTTATCAACTCTCAACTCGATTTTACCTTTTTTCAATTCTTCAATAGCTTTAGCAAAATCAGGAGTGATAGTTCCAGCTTTTGGGCTAGGCATCAATCGTTTTTGTCCCAAAGTTTTAGCAATCTTACCTATTTGTTTCATTTGATCTGGTGTAGCTACAGCTACATCAAAATCCAACCATCCATCTTGAATTTTTTTAACTAGATCAGCAGTCCCAGCTTCACTAGCTCCAGCATCTGTAGCAGCTTTAACATTAGCATCATCAACAAAAGCAACGATCTTCACATCCTTACCAGTTCCATTTGGTAGTGGGACAGTTGTACGAATATTTTGATCAGCCTGCTTTGGATCTAATCCAAGATTCAAATGGATTTCACAAGTCGCATCAAACTTCGTAGTAGAAGTTTTTTTAACAAGCTCAATAGCTTCATCCAATGAATAAAACTCTTTGGTGATAAGTTTCACCGCTTCTTCATATTTTTTTCCTTTAGCCATACTTATAGGGTTAGTGGTTTTAGCGATCGTATTGAAACGACCTCCCACGAAATAAATTTATCCTTCTACTTTCACTCCCATGCTTCTAGCAGTACCAGCAAGAATTTTCACCGCTGCATCCATGTCATTAGCATTTAGGTCTTCTTTTTTAATGTCAGCAATCTCTTCCAATTGCTTTCTAGTAATCGTACCAACTTTGTCTTTGTGAGGCACTCCTGAACCTTTTTTCAGGTTAATAGCCTTCTTGATCAAAATCGCTGCTGGCGGACTTTTCATGATAAAAGTAAAACTTCTATCTTTAAGAATCGTGATAACAACCGGAATGATTGTATCACCCATTTCACGTGTTTGATTATTGAACTGAGTACAAAAATCTTGAATATTGATACCATGCGGCCCTAGGGCTGTACCTACTGGAGGTGCTGGATTTGCCTTGCCGGCTGAAACTTGTAGCTTCACCACGGCCATTATATTGTCTTCTGCCATTTTGGTTTGATTAAATAACTCGATTTTGTGCGTAACGAGAGATATTTTAGGTTAAATTAGCGGAAAGTCAAGACAGTTCCCACTCTATCAACTGAATTAAATTTTTAATTTGCGAATGATATGCCTTTGGATATGAAAAGCCGTAAATCAATCCACCAACTCTAACCGTAAGGAAAGCGGTATTTGGCCTAGAATTATCATTCATATAGAAGGAATTGATAGCAAAATCATTTGTTTCATTGATATTCGTATTCAAACCAGATGCAGCCCTATTTTTCAAGATACCATAAACATCATTTATATTCATATTTATACCAGCCTTCACGACATAAACCTTTGCCAACATCTCATTATCAGTTCGAATTATATATTTATTTATAGTTACACCACTTAAATCATCAATAGGAATCGTTTTATAAAGAAGACCATTGTTAGATTCTTCCTCCAAATAAGCAGAAACAAAGCCAGCACTTCGTAATTGCTCCTCTCGCAGATAAACATTGGGTGAATACCTCACAACTTCCACGCTAGTATCCTCAAAATCAGCCAGGCCTGAGGGCTTAGCTTCAGGTTCTTCTACTCTAACAGCACCGTTGATGATATCGTCTTCAGCGTTAACCGTTGACGCTACAATAGGCTCAGTTTCACGCACAACAGGCATTTCAAGCTCCACTGTATCAGTAGCTACAGGATTTGATATTTCCACATCATAAAGTGTCTCAGGCTCAGCCCTCAGTAAGCTTTCATATGCTGGATCTACCGCCAATCGTTCAATAGCTGTTGGTGCCTCAACCACAGGTGTCGGCCTAGGAATTTGAACCATAGAAGCCGCCAGCTTTGCCGCTTTTTCAGCAGCTAAGGCCTTTTCACCAATACGAATAACAGCATCTTCTTCTACCTCTTTCATAACGTCGAGAAGGCTTGGACCAGTTTTTTCATTTTCAGTAGTAGGTGGGATATCTTTTTCTAGGTCATCTGTAATATTTAGTGGGCTTGAATCGGTTTCCTCAGTCTCAACTGTATGTGGAATTTGAGAGGTATCAGCGCCTAAATGGTTGTTTAAGCCTCCGTCGTTAGAAGCTAAAACATTTGTTTCAATAGTTTTTGACAAATCCAAACTATCAGGAAGATTCAATTCTAGATTTTCCTGAGCAATTTCATCTCCATCAACTCTAGGTAGATATTCATTAACAACTATCTCTGAAACAGTGACTACAACCAACCCCGTTAAAATTATCGTAAAAATCGTAAATTTTTGCATATTTTGCATAGAAAAATGAGAGAAATTTCTTCAATAAACATAAGAGATTTTACTGAAAAATGCAAGAAAGTGATATAGAAAAAAACGATATCATCTGGACATTCAGCAAAGCTCTGCCACTAGCCCAAGTGAGATGAAAATATTAGCGCTCTCCCCGGGTGTGAATGGACAAGGAATCGGTAACAGGATTAGAATAAAGTTGA
>CAYORB010000011.1:0-32582 GCA_964406295.1 uncultured Candidatus Peribacteria bacterium
CTATATGAAGAGTAAATAGGCCCAGATTCACCAGGCACATTGTTGTGAACTAAAACTACATGTTGACCAAAACCTGAGCTTTGACTAGACACCTTAGACACGGTCCCATTAGCAATAGCCAAAATAGGAGTACCAGTAGGGATTTTTATATCAACAGCAAGATGTGAACCTGAATATTCTATACCATCAAGTAAATAACTTCCCATATAAGGAGTAGAATAAGTAATTTTCGCATTTCGAATCAAATCATGATCAGAGTTACCCCATTCCAAATTATCCGTAGATTGTTTTAACTGTTCAGCGTCATAATAAGGAAGATCTTGAAAATCTTTTGCAGACAATTCATTATAAGAATAATCCCATTTATCACCCATATGCACCCAATCAGGTGATTTTTCTATAGGATAAACAGTACCATCAAATGGCATATGAGCAGGCAAATCAAGGACACTAGCCTTATACATAAAAGAACCTACATCAAAAAAAACAACAACGAAACTAAGTAAGGCTAATACTGAAGCTATCTTTCCAAGTTTCTTTAAAATTTTTATCCTTACTTTATTCATATTTTTTGTTTATATTTGTTTTTGAGGGATTGTATTATTATACCAATTTAACGCAGAAAAATCAACTATGGACGGAAAAGTAAGCTCTATTTCAAAAATACTGAAAAATGGGGGAGTTCTATGCCTATACGGTGATCTTGGTAGTGGAAAAACAACATACACACAATCTCTAGCAAAAGAACTGGGAATAGATAAATTTAAAGTAAAAAGTCCAACATACACCTATATCAGAAAATACTCGATTACCGCAGAACAAAGCCTGTTTCACATAGATTTATACCGCCTCGAAGAACCAGATCATGATATTATAGAAGAAATAGAAGAAATTCTTCATAAAGAAAATAACATCGTAGTTATAGAATGGGCAGATAGAATACAAAATTATTTACCAAAAAAGAGAATAGAGATTTTGATAGAGTACAAAGGAGGAAATTCCAGAGAATTTAAGATAAATCATCTAGGATAAGCCATTTATAAATGACAAAGTAGCAGGCCCAACACGTCCAGCACCAATATCCTCAGGAGACTGAATAATGTCGTTTGCTAACTGGAATTCCATTACAGCAGATTTCGTTGCAACGGAATAACGATCAGAAACTGATTCAGATTCAGAATCATAATATCCTTTAGAGACTAAAAATTCATGCAATTTCACGACCTCACCAGCAACAACACCATATTGCAATTCTTGCTCAATTCTTATAGGTGAATAAGCAATAACTGGAACCTCTTCCTCCATCAAAGCCTCCTTCTCCTCAGCCGCTAAAAGCGTAGCAGAATATTGATCACTAGCCTCAGCAATCAAAATATTAGTATAATTACGAGTTGCAAGCAATTCATTCGCCCTTTCTCTAGTCATTGGACCAAAAACCCCAGCACCATCATCATCTTGAGAAACAACAATCCCTTGAGATTGTTGAAACTTAAACACAGCATGTTCAGTGGCTTCATCATATTGACCATTAAATTCCGCATGATAGAAATTCAAAGTTTTAAGCTCTTCTTGCAATTTTTTCACTTTAGAACCTGAATGACCTTTGCTCAGTGAATTTTTAAAATAATCACTTTCAATAACAACATCAACAGGATCAGCAACAGATATAGAATCAGCAGTAGCTAATTCCACAATCACTGTATCATCTTCCAGAACCTGACAATCATTTGGAACAGCTTCATCAGCACTGTAATTACTCAAAGTAATAGACTCCTGAATACTATCATCAACGCCATAAACCACGATCTCAAGATCCCTTTTTCCCCAATTTAAAGCACGATTCAAACCAGCATCTCCATATCCCATCCAGATATCAAGCCTGTCATGCCTACCACTTTCATCATCACCTTTAACAATAGCACCACCTCTATCATGTACCCCTACAGTACCTATGCCTGGAATTTGCATTTTCGTACCAAATTCATAACCATCAACACCACCTGGAGCAGCAACCATACCGGGATAAACAGGAGTTCCGTCAGCACCATTAGTCCCATTTCCGTTCAAACGCTTATCTCCAGAAAAACTACCAGTCACATAACGATCCTGGCATGGCAAAGGGGAATAATAAGCTGAAGTTCTAAAAGTACGAACATAGGAAAAAGAAGGAGTAATAGCATCCTGTGCAACAGCCAAAGTATTGCCAGTTGTAAAAACACACAACGCTGCAATTAGGATAATAATTTTGTTTTTCATTTTTGTTTTTTAAATCCAGACATTATACCATAAAAAGACACCCAAATTCATTAAATAAACTTGCAAATACAGCAAAAAGTGGTATTACTTCAGCCTTATTTTCCTACACCTATTCTTCTCAAAATCTCCCTATCAACAAAATCTCTATCCCTACCATATTTCAACCTTGAAAGTTGTTTGAAAGCCTCAGCAGCTTCCTTATCACCTTCAACAGTATAAGGGTTTACAGGAATAATACTAAAAGGACGACTAGGTTGAGTATCAATCGATAATTTCATAACAGCCTTATATTTATCTATATTTACAAGATCTTGATCACTAAATACAGGAGCCATTTCCTTTGCCATCTCTTCTGAATCTTGAGCACCAATTTTATAACACATCATAGTACCCACATTACCAAAAATCGCATCTTTAAGATTCACCCCACCCCCCTTACTACTACCAGAGTCCTCTAATTGCCCAAGGTACTGATGAGCAATATTTAAACTAAGTCTATATTTTCTAGCCTCAGACAAAATAGATTCAATACTTTCAGTAACATAATTTTGGAATTCATCGATATACAGAAAGAAATCACGCCTATCTTCTTTCTTCATTTTTTCCCGTTTCAAAGCAGCCATTTGTATTTTCTGTACAATAATCAAACCAAGTAATTTTGAATTAATTTCACCAACAGAACCTTTTGATAAATTCATTAACAATATTTTTCCTTCTTGCATAACTTTTGAAAAATCAAAAGCAGATTTAGCCTGTCCTATGATATTTCTCATCATAGTATTAGTAGTAAATTGACCAAATTTCGCAGCAAAATAGGGTATCATTTCTTGTTTTTCCCTAGCACCAGTTTTAGCCATTTGATCATCCCAAAATGAAGCAATTACAGGGTTAATGACATGGGATCGTTTAATTTTAGCAAAATCATCATCAGTAAATAAACGTACAATATCAGTTAAAGCCCCTCCTGCCGGATCTGACATTAGAGTCAAACAACCATTACGGAAATAATCCTGAATACGTGGACCAAACACCTCTTCGTTAAATAATTTAATCATAATATTCATCGCATCCAAAGCAACAAGCTCTTTATCTTCCCAAGTATCACCTTCTAAAAGATTCAAACCAAGAGGTCTTTCCATATCTGAAGGATCAAAATAAATAACATCATCAGCTCTATGCCTTGGCACAAAAGGAAGAATATCCTCTATTAAAGATCCATGTGGATCAATCACACAAAGCCCCTCACCATTCTCCAAATCTTGCCTAATCATCACCTGCATAACAGAAGATTTACCTGTACCAGTTTGCCCTATAACATAAAAATGTCTAAACCTATCTTCTCTTTTCATACGAATTTCTTTTTCAGCACCTCTATAGATATTATGTCCCAACAAAAGCCCTTCCGTAGGAATATTCGGTGGAAGAGGAGCAATTTTATAGTTCTGCCAAGCAATACAAGGATATTTATTAAATCTAATATTAGGAACATGAAAAAGACTTGCAAGCTCTTCACAAGACAAAAGAAATCTAGTTCTACTCAACCATTGATATAAACCTCTACGAAAATTCCTAAAAATAAAATTAGAAATCAACCATTTTCTATTATGCCATCTCGTGTAATCCAAATCATTTCCTCTAGAAAAAGAATATTGGGAAAAAGCCGAAATCATATGATCCAAATTCAAAGCAGATTCACTTTTAGTTGGAGCAGAAGAAACCAGTCGAATGATAGCATCAAAACCTACATTAGCATTTTTTTGTTCAATAGCCTTAACCTCTTCATCAGTAACAGGAGTAGTTCTGGTACTGACACCATCACTATCCATATTTTCAACAATCTTATCACCTTTTAAAAGAAGTTCAAAAACAAGCCTAGCCCAAGTCAAAGGATTCAACCACGTGAACCCTGATGAAGTTTTATTAGAAAAAATATTTTTAGCCTCTTCACGCCCTTTTTTTTGCCAACCATTCTTTCTAGGCCTAACCATAATTTGAATCGCAGCACCAGATCCCTTTTCAATTTTAGACAGCGAATTAATAATAGAATTTATAGGATCAGATTTCATTTGTTCAAAAGTACGAATCGGAACCCAATTGGGCTGAGTCGGCACAATATATGCAGAAGTGACTTTAGATTTTGATTGAAAAATATTATAATCATCCACTTTATCCACATAAGCTTCAGGGTAAAACGATGTAAGAAGTTTCTCAACATGTGAAACAATACTACGTGGACAAACTATAAAAAAATGAACTTGAGCATCAATAACCGCATATTCAAAAGATAAAAATTCTTGAGCTTTAAATATTCTCTCCCATCTGCCTGTATAAATAGAGTACAAAGATTCAAAAAACTGAGTCATAATTCCACCAGAAATTTCTTTAAAATCTTTTTGCGTAGAATACTGCTCTCCTTCAACATCTCTATCCTCTTTTGATTCTTTCTTTGGAACACGTATATCCAAAAACACCATACTATAAGACCTTTCTAGATTCATTTTATAGCGAACATACCTAAACATAAGCAGTACAGCCACGACACTTCCCAACAAAACCAAAGTTAGTATCAACCAAACAGGCATCAAAATAAATTAAATCATCGCAACATTATAACACAAAATAACACATCTATCAATTATTCATCATCCTTTATATCAACCTTTAAACACAATTCTTCCAATTGCTCATCAGACATAATAGACGGCGCGCCAAGCATCAAATCCTTAGCTTTTTGGTCTTTAGGGAAAGCTATAACTTCACGAATATTAGGTTCATTGGCAAAAATCATAACCAACCTATCAATTCCCCAAGCAATTCCTCCATGTGGTGGAGCTCCATATTCAAAAGCATCAAGCATATGACCAAAACGTTTATGTGCATCCTCATCAGAAATACCAAGAACCTCAAATACCTTTTTTTGCATATCTCTATTGTGAATTCTTATAGAACCACCACCGATTTCAACACCATTAAGGATTATGTCATAAGCCTTTGCCAAGGCATTATTTGGGTCAGATTTCATATCTTCAACTTGTTTCGGAGCAGTGAAAGGATGATGCATAGCCTGAAACCCCATATCATCATCATTTTCAAACATTGGGAAATCAGTCACCCAGCAAAAAGCAAAAACATTCTCATCTCTCAAACCAAGTTTATCAGCCACCGCAAGCCTCACATAACCAAGAGACTCACAAGCAATATGAAATTCATCCGCAGCAAAAAACACAATATCTCCAACCTCAGCCTCAGTTCGTTCAACTATTTCATTCATTTCATCATCAGAAAAGAATTTAGCAATAGGGGATCGAACACCCTCCTCTTCCACAAAAATATAGGCAAGCCCTTTTGCTTTATAAATTTTTGCAACATCAGTAAATTTATCAATATCACCTCTTGAAAACTGACTACCACCAGGAATTCTCAACGCTTTAACAATACCACCACCTGCAACTGCAGATTTAAAAACTGAAAAACCACAATCTTCAGCAATATCAGTAATATCAGTAAATTTCAAATCGAAACGTAAATCTGGCTTATCAAGACCGTAAGTATTCATTGCTTCATGATATGTCATTCTAGGAAACTGTAAATCCTTGAGAATCTTATCAGGTGCAAATTTTTTCACAATATCCAACATCAAAGCCTCATTCAAAGACATAACATCATTTTCTTCAACAAAAGACATCTCAACATCAAGCTGTGTAAATTCCGGCTGCCTATCACCACGCTGATCTTCGTCCCTAAAACAACGAGCAATTTGGAAATACTTATCAAATCCAGCCACCATTAGCAATTGTTTTAATTGTTGAGGAGATTGAGGAAGTACATAAAAATTACCAGAATAAATCCTAGAGGGAACAAGATATTCTCTACTTCCCTCAGGCGTCCCCTTAATCAAAATTGGCGTTTCTATTTCAAGAAAATCATGAGACTCCATAAAATCCCTAATACATTTAACAATACCAGTTCTAAGCACAATATTTTTCTTCATTCTCTCACGCCTAAGATCCAAATAACGATATTTTAAACGTATTTCTTCACCAACCTCTTTATCTTGATCAATCTCAAACGGGGGAGTTTTAGATTGGCTCAAAACCTCAACAGATGTAACAACCACTTCTATTTCACCAGTATTAAGATCAGAATTTTGTTGACCATCAGGTCTAGCTTGCACTTTCCCTTCAATTCGAATCACATATTCGCTACGCACAGCATCCATAGTATCATGTGCAGCTTTGAAAGTTTCAGGATCAGAAACAACTTGAGTAACCCCATATCTATCCCTAATATCTATAAAAATAACCCCACCATGATCCCTTCGTCTATTAACCCAGCCAGACAAAACAACGTCATCACCCACACGAGATTTATTCAAATCATTACAAGTATCAGTCCTATACATAATATTCAATTTTAAATTATACAATTCAAGCCCAAATCCCTTCACGTAAAACTGATTTTAAATCTTCAATTTTAACACGTTTTTGATCAGTAGTATCCCTATCACGCACTGTCACAGTATCATCCTCAAGAGTATCAAAATCAACAGTAACACAAAAAGGCGTACCAATCTCATCCTGTCGCCTATATCTTTTACCTATAGCGCCAGACTCATCATATTCAACTAAAAATTCATATTTAAGTTTATCAAAAATCTCTCTAGCCTTAGCAGTAAGCCCTTCTTTCTTCATCAAAGGAAAAATCGCAACCTGAACCGGGGCAATTTTAGGATCAAATTTCATAACAATTCTTTTTTCACCAGCAACCTCATCCTCACAATAAGCATCAACCAAAACTGTCAAAACGGTACGATCAGCCCCAAAAGAAGGTTCAATCACATGTGGAATATATTTTTCATTGGTTTGAGGGTCCAGGTATTCCATACTTTTTCCAGAAAATTTTTCATGCTGACTCAAATCAAAACATCCACGATTCGCAACTCCCATTAATTCACCCCAACCAAAAGAAAATTTATATTCTATATCATAAGTCATAGAAGAATAATGAGACAATTCATCTTCATCATGCTCCCTAAAACGCAAATTATCTTCTTTTATACCTAGCTCCAAATACCATTTTTTACATTCAGATTTCCATTCACCAAATTTCTCATCCATATCGTCCGGATGTACAAAATATTCAATTTCCATTTGTTCAAACTCCCTAGTTCTAAAAGTAAAATTCCCAGGAGTAATCTCGTTTCTAAAAGCCTTACCAATTTGCGCAATTCCAAAAGGCACCCTTTGACGGCAATTTTGAATAACATTCTTAAAATTAACAAAAATACCCTGAGCAGTTTCCGGTCTCAGGTAAACTTCAGAAGCAGTTTCCTCAATCACACCTTGAAAAGTTTTAAACATAAGATTAAAAGCTCTAGCTTCAGTAAAATTACATTTCCTACAATTTGGACAGCCCAAGTTATTTTCTTTAATAATTTTTCCAACCTCCACCAAAGATTTTCCAACCGCAGCCTCAACTCCAAGCGCATTTTCAATAATTTTATCTCCACGAACACGTTCATTACATTCTTTACAATCCAATAAAGGATCTGAAAAAGAAGAAATATGACCAGAGGCCTCCCAAACCTTAGGATTCATCAAAATCGCAGCATCCAATCCAACCATATCCTCTCTTTCTTGCACAAATCGCTTCCACCAAAAATCTTTAACATTTTTCTTCAACAAAGAACCATAAGGACCATAATCCCAAGTATTTGCAAGACCGCCATAAATATCAGATCCAGGAAACACAAACCCACGCCGTTTACACAGCGCAACAACCTTTTCCATAGTAATCTCGTCAGTCATCGAATTGTAATTAATAATTAACTCTCCAAGATTATAGTGACAGGCCCCTCATTTATCAAACTTACTTTCATCATTCCACCAAATTCACCAGTTTCGACTTTCACACCCGTATTACACAATTTTTCAACAAATTCTTCATACAAAGGTTTAGCAAAATCAGATTTAGCGGCTTTTACAAAATCAGGCCGCCTGCCTTTCTTACATTCAGCATATAAAGTAAATTGAGAAATTAATAGAATTTCTTTTTCAAGATCAAGAACTGATTTATTAAAATGTTTACCATCAAATTCAAAAAGCCGCATATTCACTAACTTCTCTACCAAATAATCAACATCAGAAGAAGTATCTTCATCACTAATACCAAGCAAAACAACTAAGCCAGAATTTATTTGACCGCAAACTACATCATCCACTGAAACACTAGCTTCATCAGATTTTTGAATAACTAATTTCATGATTTTTCCTTATTTTTCCAATCAAGTATCGCATTAGATAAAACCTTAAGAAAAGATTCAGCGGTTTTATGTGTCATGTTAAGACGACTTACAATTTTAATGGCAGCATCTTCATCAATAGAAGACTTCGGCAAAGTATATCCCATATCAAGAACAAGTTCATTACTATTCACATGAACAGAAATAGCGTTCACATAATCTCCAGCCTCCTTATCCTCAGGAAGAACGATTCTATATTTATTATTTTTATCAGACATAGTGTTTTCATTAAGATTAACAGTAAGAACCTACCACAAGAATATAATCAATTAAAACCAAAGGTGTTTAGAAGTGTTGACAAATAAATAACAACACTTAATAAGAAGGAATATTGGCTACTAAAACCAGTGAAACAAAATAAAGGAGAAAGAGAATAAAGTATTTTAAAAAAATAATATATAATCTGAACATTAATAAAATACAGTCATGAAAGAAGGAAATTATACGAAATTCGGTAAATTAAAAATTGATTTAATAAAAAGAAGATGTTTCATAAAAAACATAGCCTTAAAATTAAGAAATAAAGAATTTCTATTACTAAATTATTTTGCAAGAAACGCTGGTAAAGTGTTAAGTCGCACAGACATATTAGAAGAGGTATGGGATCAAAATATTTGCTGTGCAACAAACACAGTAGACGTACATGTTAGCAGCTTAAGGCAAAAAATGAGAAAACATTCCAAACAAGTAATTATACAAACCGTTCATTGCATAGGATACATCTTTGACAAAAGAGAAAATTTACAATAAGAAATCATTTTAGCAAGACTTACAAGAGCATTTTTTTGCCGAACAGACAAAAAACTCATATAATCCGGACTAGTAAGAATTTACTAATCCCTCCTTATGTACAGTAATAGCTCTTCCTCAATAACTAAAACGTTATCACAACTAAACGAGCTAGTGGATAATTTGCTACTTTTATTATCAGAAAAAGAAAAAACAGTTATCAAAAAAAGATTCGATCTCGATCAAAACGGGAAATGGACACTTGAAAGAATCGGTCAAGAATTTTCAGTAACACGTGAAAGAATACGTCAAATTGAAAAAAATGCACTTCACAAAATGAAGCGTAATGTTTTCAATACAGCATTGAAAAATCTTCATGAATATATAAGTGGATCAGTTAGAAGTCACGGAGGATTATTGAGGCGTCAAACCTTAATCCAAGAAATAAAAGAAATAACAGAAGAGTCTGAAAATATAAATACAAGTAATCTTGACCTATCATTTGCACTTCATGACAATCTTGATTGCGTTGGAAATACAATTAATTTCCACCCCTATATAAAAGAAAAAAATCTAAAAGACAGAGAATTACAAAGTGCCTCAAAAAAATTGGTAAAAGAATTACATAAACATGGAGATGTTCGTGCAGTAAATAAATTAATAAACGATCTAAAACAAATTTGCGAAGACATAAGTATTGACGCAACAGTTGTTAAGTCATTAATTGATATAGATAAAAGACTAACCCTCACAGAAAATAATAATGTTGGACTTATAGAATGGAGGCATATTCATCCAAGAACATTGAGAGATAAAATTTTGTTTATACTACGAAATCAAAGCAAGCCAATGCATTTCAACACAATTTCAGAAAAAATAAGCAAAGCAAACTTCGACCAACGCTCAGTGAATGTACAAGCCGTGCATAATGAGTTAATTCGACACGATAATTTCATACTTATAGGACGTGGAATATACGCACTTGGTGAATGGGGATATGAAAGCGGAACAGTAGCAGAAGTAATAGAAAAAATGCTAAGTGACGGACAAGAATTTAGTCAAGAAGAGATAATAGATAAAGTGTTAGAAAGGCGACAAGTTAAAAAGATAACTATCATTTTAGCACTTAAAAACGGAGATCAATTTGAAAGAACAGGTAGAAAACGCTACAAACTCAAAGTTTAATAAATTTATTTTTATCAACATTGTATTCATCATCTAAGTCGTTATAAGATGATTCAATGGATTTAATTGCAAAATCACGAGTTTTCAAAAAGAAACCACGTTCAGCACGTTTTAAAATCTTTTTAGCAAACTTATTATTGATATCAATTTTCAAAATCTCTTTAGCAACCTGCATTGCTTTATCATATTTTTTCAATTTCATTAGTGTTTCAAGATGCTGCCTACCATTATAAATAAATTCACTTTTTTGATTAAATTGTTCATCATTTCTCCAATGCCTAAGCATAGATTCTAATTCAGCAATTCTAACATTTTTCTCATCAATCCTTTTTAATTCACTAATAAAATTAGCAATAGCATCAAATCTATCAGAATAAACAAGCTCAGCTTTAGAATCTATTTTTTGTTTAATAATCTTATCTCGAAAAAAAGTAGTCAATTTATAAACCTTAGGATTCCCAGGGTTATTTCTATCCAAAGAAAACAATTCATCCAAAAGAAGATCTGGAGATTCTTCAAAAAGTTTTTGCAATCTACTCTTCTGTTCAGCCTGAAAATCCTCTTCCATTTCCTTAACTTTAGCCGCATATAATTTTTGAGCTTTTTTATATAAAGAATTCAATTTTGCAGAATTTGCATCTAATTTTAAAAGCCCTTTAAGCTCTTTTAAAATAAGTGCATAATCCCCACTTCCCCAAAGTGGAGCAATCTTATCCAATTTAACTGAAATAACTCTATCATTTTCAATTTTAACATCAGATTCAACTCTTTCCTTCAAAGACAAAATTGCAGTATCATCAGGAAATTGTTGAAGCAAAGCGTCACATTTTTGATATGCTTCTCTATATTTTTTTTCAGTCAACAATAAATTAATATTCCGCTCAGCTTGTTTTATAAAGGCGTCAGATGACACAACATTTACTTTAATAACATTAAAGAATTATACCATAACTACACCATATTCTCAAGATCCTTTAGCTGAGAAGTAAGCATTCTAACACCATCCTTGTATTCAATAAGTCTATTTTTCTCTTTTTCAACAACAACTTCAGGAGCTTTATCAACAAAAGCAGGATTGGATAATTTCTTTTCTAAAACATTAACAAACTTTTGTTTTTCATCTAATTCTTTAGTAATTCGCAGTCTCTCTTTATCAAAATCAATTAAACCATCAAGTGGAAGGTATATTTCAATTCCACCCACAACTCCAAATTTAGCCTTAGCCAACTTATCACCACTATCCAACAAAGTAACAGATTCAAGCCTAGCAAGACGCATCAAACCTTGCCTCTGAGATCCAAGAACAGATAAATAATCCCCAGCATGAATTACAGCCTGAATTTTCTTAGAAGCTTCAACTTGAGATTCAGATCTAATACTCCTAATTTTAGTAATCACTTTAAAAACAATTTCCATATTTTCAGAAGCCTCATTAAAAACCAAACCCTCATTATATTTAGGCCAAGAAGAAGAAATAATCATCTCATCTTCTCCCATTAATTCCCACAACTTTTCGGTTACAAAAGGAACAAAAGGATGTAAAAGTTTCAAAGTAGATCTCAAAACAAATATAAGAACAGCAGGATTAACATTTCCCTTTGAAATTTCCAAATACCAATCACAATACTGACGCCACATAAAATCATATATTTTAGTACCAGCATCAGAGAATCTATATTTCTCCATATCATGCTCAACTTCTTTTATTAATTCCTGCAGCTTTGTCAAAATCCATCTATCTGCGTCTGTTTCAATATAGTCAACAGAAAAAGGAAGAGATAAATCATCTTGCTCAACATTCATCAAAGCAAAACGAGAAGCATTCCAGATTTTATTAACAAAATTTCTATACCCAGCAATTTTCTCTTCATAAAGTCGAATATCATTACCTGGACTAGAACCTATAACCAAACTAAGCCTCAAAGCATCAGCTCCATATTTTTCAATCATATCCAGAGGATCAATACAAGTCTCCGGCCGTGATTTACTCATCTTTTTACCATCTCTATCCCTAACCATCCCATGTAAATAAACAGTTTTAAAAGGAATAGAATCCTCTTCCGAAAACCCATCAGACCTCAAAGCGTAAGTCGAAGCTAAAACCATTCTAGCAACCCAGAAAAACAAAATGTCATACCCAGTTTCTAAAACAGAACTAGGATGAAAATGTTTCAATTCATCAGTATTTTCAGGCCAACCAAGCGTAGCAAAAGTCCAAAGCGCAGAACTAAACCAGGTATCAAGCGTATCAGGATCCCTAACCCATTCAGGCCCAGGACTTTCCATAGAGAACTGAGATTCAGCGCCAATACCAGCTAAATCCAAATGAAGACTCGAAATAGATTCAGTATCAAAATTAGACAGTTTCTCCTTTTGCTCATCACTGGCTTTATACCAAACTGGTATTTGATGTCCCCACCAAATCTGTCGGGAAATACACCAATCCCTCAAATTATCAATCCAATGGAAATAAGTTTTATCAAACCTATTAGGAACAATTTCTATCATCTTAGATCTCACTGTATCTTGCAAAACCTCTTTAATACTCCTTTTTTCACCTTTCCAGTCAATAACCTTTTTATTTACATCAATAAACCACTGTTTCATAATTTGTGGCTCAATTACACCTTTACCTCTATAATTCACCGCAACTTTGTGCTCATAATTTTCATCAATTTTCACCAACAAACCTTTCTCATCTAAACGTTCAACAATTTTCTCTCGGGCCTCCTCTATTGGCATTCCAGCAAAATCATCAGAAACATCCGCCCTAATTTTTCCATCAAAATCAATAATTTGAGGAGAATCTAAATCATATTTCTGAGCTAACTCAAAATCCACAGCACTATGCGCCGGAGTAATAGTCATCGCTCCAGTACCCAATTCCATATCTATACATTCATCAGCAATAACTTTAGCTTTCACTTTTCCTTCTATCCATTCCAATTCAAATTCTTTACCAATAATGCCCTTGTATCGCTTGTCGTCAGGATGAACAACTATAACCTTATCCGCAAACTTAGTCTCTGGTCTAGCAGTACCAATAACAACAGGACCATATTGGAAATAATAAAACTTAGCTTTTTCTTCAACATGTTCCATTTCATCATCAGCAACAGTAGTCTGCATTTTAGGATCCCAATTTACCAACCTACCACCTCTGTAAATCAACTCATCATCATACATACGTTGAAATAGGGTATTAACAGCCACATTCATATCTTCATCAAGAGTATATTTTTCACGCCCCCAATCACAACTCGCCCCCATTTTTTTTATTTGATTACGAATTCTTCCCTTACTTTCATCAACAAATTCTTTGATTTTATCCAAAAGCCCTTCGCGTCCAAATTCTTCTCTTGGATTGAAAAATCCTTCAGCCTGCAAACCACGCTCCACCACACTTTGAGTAGCAATAGCAGCATGGTCAGTACCAGGAAGCCATAAAACAGATTTCCCCTTCATACGTTCACGCCTAATCATTATATCCTGCAAAGCAAGCATATTCGCATGCCCAAGGTGCAAAACACCAGTAGCATTTGGTGGTGGCATTGATATTAAATAGGATTCTTTAGTCTCATTAACTTCAGGACTAAAGACACCACTTTCCATCCACTTTGTGTAAATCAAATCTTCATATTTCTTCGCTTCATAAGCGCTTTCTAAATCAAAAATCATAGTGTATATTAATTTGCCTGATATTAGCAGAGATTGACACCTAAGACCAGATAAAGGTATAATTTTATAGAATAATTTCACTTTTTTGTCCATGGCCTCTACACCTGAAAAAGCAAACAATTCTCTTGAAAGAAATAGAGAAAAGTTAAATTCAAAACCTGATAGCCTTAAAAAAATTGAAAAGGCTGATATCACAAATGCTGCCTTAGATACAATGGCGACAATAGACGCTGTAGAATCAACAACGGGGCGAGTTAGTGAAACTTTATCAAAATCTAAAGATCAAGATGGAGGTGGTGGGTCAGGAGCAACAAAAAAACAGTATGATCCTGCAGCTATTAAGGCAAGACTTTTAGAAAACGCACCAACAACAAGGGTGATGGTGAAACAAATTGAGAAAGAGATAAAAAAAGAAATAAAATATCTTCACAAAAAAGCGATGAGAATGGTAAACACACCAGGTGAAATAAATTATTTTGAAATGAACAATCTTCTCAAAAAGATGAGAGAATTAAAAGGTATATTAGTGACTATATTAAAATCTTCACTGGAAGGAGTTAAAACAATGTGGTTGCGTTTTGTTCATGGGATAATGTAGGGTCAAATCAATGGATCTAATAGCCGAAATAAAGAAACTCAAACAGCAAAAAAATGCTGTTATTTTAGCACACAATTATCAAAGACCAGAAATATACGATGTAGCCGACTTTATAGGTGATTCACTAGATCTTTGCAAACAAGCAGCAAAAACAGATGCGGATATAATTGTATTTTGCGGTGTGAATTTTATGGCAGAAAGCGCAGTGATATTAAATCCAAAGAAAAAAGTGATAATACCTATTGCTGACGCAGGCTGTGCAATGGCAGACATGATTACAGCGAAAGATTTAATAGAATTTAAAAAACAACATCCAGACGCTGCAGTAGTAACATATGTTAATTCATCAGCTGATATAAAAGCTATTTCAGATGTGTGCTGTACATCTTCAAACGCAGTGAAAATTGTTCAAGCAATGCCTCAAAAGAAAATCATTTTTGTACCAGATAAAAATTTAGCAGCTTATGTGGCTAGTAAAGTACCAGAAAAAGAGATAATAGCTTGGCAAGGTTATTGCCCTATACATCACCTTATTGGTAAAAAACAAATCCTAGAAGTTAAAGAAGAAAATCCCGAAGCCAAAATAATAGCGCATCCTGAATCAAAAGAAGAAGTGCTAAAAGAAGCAGATTACATAAGCAGTACAAGTGGAATGATTAAGTGCGCCAGAAAAGACAAAGCAAAAGAATTTTTCGTACTAACAGAATGCGGTATGACAGAAAGGTTAAGTCAGGAACTACCCACAAAAAAATTCAAAGGTCTTTGCAATTTATGTTTTGATATGAAAAAAAACACATTAGAATCTATATATAAAAGCTTAAAAACAGAATCACCGGTTGTAGAAGTAAATCCTAAAATAGCAAAAGCAGCACGCAAAGCTTTTGATAAAATGTTTAGCATAACCTAATCACATGGACAGAAATTCGTTCAAAGAATTCACACATAAAGCGACGCAGTTTCTAAACATAGAAAACATCCAATACAAGCAATGGGTTTTTCGCTATACATTCCTGGAACTCGAAAAAGATTTAGGAACAAAAGGGGATATTACAACGAAAATAGTGTTTCCTGAGAAGAAAATTTCCTTAGCAAAAATAATAGCAAAAGCAGATGGAGTGCTGGCAGGACGGCAGGAAATAGAATATTTTTTAAGAGATTCTGATCCAACTTTCAAACCACATATAAGAGGGGATATAGATATAAAATTCTTAGTAGAAGACGGTGAGGATTTCAAAAAAGGAGATGTGATTTTAGAGATAGGTGGAGAAATACATGATTTATTGGCAATTGAAAGAGTCACTTTAAACCTGTTAATGAGAATGAGCGGAATAGCTACATTAACAAAAAAAATCACAGAAAAAGCAAAAAACTATCCAGTTTTAATAACTCCAACTAGAAAAACTTTGTGGGGATTATTGGACAAACGCGCAGTGATGCTAGGGGGGGGGGGCACACTTTGATGCACCGTAACCGACGCGATTTAAGTAAAAGACACACACGCCGATCTTTTAAATAGAGATTTCAAGGAAATACTAAAAAGGATAGCCAAAAGCAGCAATACCGCAAGATTTTGTGAAATAGAAGTAGAAACAACCGAAGAAGCCCTAGAAGTCAGCCAAGAATTCACAAGAATGATAAACAACGGCAGCATCATAAACCCAGGAATAGTATTATTGGATAATATGAGTCCAGAAAAAATCAAAGAAACTCTGGAACTAATAAAAAGCACAGAAGCTTACGATAAACTCCTTTTTGAAGCATCAGGTGGCATAACAATAGACACAATAGAAAACTATGCAGATACAGGAATAGACATCATATCAATGGGCAGCATCACAAACGACGCAAAAGTTGTAGATATGAGTATGAAGGTGGGGGAATAAAAATTTTATAATTACAGCAACTAACAGAATATTATTATTAAAATCATAAATACACAAAAACAATCCAATAAAAGCATTAAAATTTTAACAATAGTTATTGTAATAGGATTTATAATAACAACATTGATATTTGCCTGGTTTCATCAAATAAATGCTCATATCACGCAATTTAATGATAATGAATTAGGTATTAGTTTTGATTATCCAAAAGATTGGGGAGAAATACTAACTGTTGTTGAGATAAATTCTCGGGAGTTGACTAAAAAAATCTCTTTTACGAATCAGCCAAATCTGTTTTTTGAAATTTCTTCAACAGCTTTAAGATCAAATGCTCAAAATCTACAAAAAATACCTACCTCTAATGATGGCTTGCCCAAATTTTGCAGAAAAAATATCAAAAACTACAGAAGTGAGCCGCTTTCTGCTGAGAATGATATATATAGGCTGAATGGTACAGATGTGTTTGGCATTTGCCCAAAAGACCAAGGAGATATTAAAGCAATTGCCTATCAAGCTGACAAATCAATAACCCCAAAGAGACCAATCAATGAAGTTGTTTCAAAAAAAGATTTGCATAAAGGAAGTAGATCAAGCGTATTAAAATTTTCTAAAAAACATTATTTGAGGACACAAAACCCACTTTATGACCCCTTGATTATTCATCAAAATGGAATTCCTGATACTCAATCTCAAAACTATTGTTATACAAAATGGAATATCCCTAGCGACCCAACAGCATATTTAAAAAAATACAAATGCATAAGTTATAATGACAAACTACTTATTGAAAATACTTTCAATGAATTTGATAAAAGCGAATCCAACAAACAAGTGGAATTGATTTTAAATAGTCTAGAAATGAATAATATAGAAAACACAAGCCAATATTTTATTGATCATTTTTCAGAATTAAAAAAATATGAAGATATTGAATATAGTTATTACTATCCTAAGGTATTAGTCCCTAATCGGTGGAATAAAGATGAAAATTTTAATGCAGTGAAAACAATTACAAGAGAATCCATCGTAAAAGGAGATGAGGAATATAAAGCCTGCGAGGGACCATGTATACACCCAACTTTAACTGCTTTGGGGTGGGATAATGAAAAACAACTTCTAAAAAATTCTACATCAGATGGGGAAATAGAATGCGCTAAAGGCGTAAATGGTTCATCTTTATGCGAAATCAAAACTGTTGGAGAAAACAAATTTTTAATTAGATATACTGGGCGTTTTACCGGTGACTCGTCAATAAATAAAACTTATATTATCTATAATAATGATTTACGTTTTGAAATAATTGCACCAGAACTGGAGAGTCAAGGTACAAACCCAGAATTATTCAAGGGAATTGAAAATCAATTAATTCAAAAAGTATATGAAGACATAGTTAAGTCTTTTACATTTCACGAAAAATCATCGAAATAAACAGAAATAGCTTAACTTACTCCACATGAATAAATACCAATACACTAAATTTAGATAAATTTGACAATTCCAAAATCATTACATAGTCTAAACATATTATGAAAATCACAAAAGACATACAACTAACGCTTTGTTGTTGCCCAAGTAATCTTACTTAGGGGTCTTTTAGTTTTCTAAAATGTAGTATTTCTCAAATTACCCCCGAGATAAGACAGGGGTCATTTTCTGATCCCATTTATATATCCTGGGTCTTTTTTGTAATTTAATAATTAAAAACATGAGAAAAATTCAATCACCTTTGAAGTTAATAGGTAAAACTCCATTAGTTAGTTTAGAAAAAATGAATCCTAAAACAAACAGCATAATTTTAGGCAAAGCTGAATTCATGAATGGTGGTGGATCAATAAAAGATCGTATTGCTCTCGCTATGATTGAAAAAGCTGAAAAAGAAAATATTCTAAAAAAGGGCGGAACTATTATTGAAGCTACGAGTGGAAACACAGGAATAGGGCTTGCCAGGATAGCCGCAATAAAAAGATATAAAACAATACTAACTATGCCAGAATCAATGAGTATTGAACGTAGAAATCTATTAAAAGCCTATGGAGCGAAAATAGTACTAACTCCTGCAAAAGAAGGCATGACAGGAGCTGTCAATGAAGCAAAAAAACTATCAAATAAAATAAAGAATTCTTTCATCCCTCAACAGTTCGAAAACGAGGCCAATCCAATGGTTCACTACAAAACAACTGGGCCCGAAATATGGGAAGACACGGAAGGGGATGTAGATGTTTTTATCGCTGGAGTTGGTACAGGTGGATCAATTTCAGGTATAGGAAAATATTTAAAAGAAAAAAATCCTAATATAAAAATTATTGCTGTTGAACCAGATAAATCCGCTGTTCTTTCAGGCGAAGAAAAAGGTGCCCACAAAATCCAAGGAATAGGTGCAGGATTCATTCCAAATACTCTTGATACAAAAATTTACGATGAAATTATAAAAGTATCTGCAGAAGACGCTTTTCAAACATCGAAAAAAATAAGTAATAAGAATGGATTATTAGTTGGAATCAGCTCTGGAGCAAATGTTTTTGCCGCACTTGCATACGCTTTGAGAGATAAAAACAAAAAACAAACAATAGTAACAATACTTGCTGATAGCGGAGAACGTTACTTAAGTACAGAATTATTCAACTAATATCATTTATATGTTTATATCAGATTTAAAAACGGCTTACAAAAAAGACCCAGCCCTAAAAAAAGGCATAAATTTTCTAGAAGTATTTCTTTATCAAGGATTATGGGCTATTTGGCTTCATCGCATAACCCATGCCTTGTATTCTCTAAAAATTCCATTTATCCCTCGCCTAATTTCTCAGATAGTTCGAATATTCACATTGATAGAAATCCACCCAGGCGCAAAAATTGGAAAAGGCTTTTTCATCGATCATGGCGCAGGAGTAGTTATCGGAGAAACCTCTATTATCGGCGATAATGTGATGCTTTACCACGGAGTAACATTAGGAGGCCGCGGTTGGTGGACTGATAAAAAAGACAAAAAGAGACATCCTACCGTTGGAAATAATGTTACACTAGGTGTCGGCGCTACAGTACTAGGCAATGTGACCATTGGAGAAAATTCAAAAATAGGAGCCAAAGCCTTAATTATCCATGACATCCCACCTAATTCAACAGTTATTTCTGAACTTGGGAAATATATTGTCCAAACATAGGACTCCAGCCAACCGATCTTTCAGACGAATGTTTTGCTATCAAAGAATGGCTAGAAAAACTCAAACAAGTATGGAATGAAATCAACAAAATTTTCAAAAACAATGCTGAATTCATAGGAATAGACTCTTCAATAGCCCCATTATTAGACGGAAAAAGCAGTTTTCTTAATTTCCTAAAAAGAATAGATATAAATTTTTCACAAGCAACAACAACAAACACATTTGTGGAAATCACAAAATTTATCAAAAAAGAAAATCCAAACCCAATCGTACTTTGCGGATTAATGCTTCCATGCCTAGAAGACTATGATCTTGCCAAAGAGTACGAAAACGGAAATTTCACAATGGAAAGAAATATTTATCTCTCACTGCATTCAGGGCTAGGAATAGACACATACCCTGTCGGAATAAACGAATCTCCACAAAAAATACTTGAAATCTTAAAACTAATTCAAGCACTCTCAAACAAGTACAAAAAACCTCTTTCGGCAAGATTTGTTTCTGACGGAAAAGCAAAAATTGGAGAAAAAACAGATTTTCAAAATCAATATTTAAAAGATGTGATTATCAGATCATTGTAGATAAAGAGAGATTTGCAGCATAAAAAATCATTTGAAATAGCAGATTTGGATGAAACCACTTCATCGTACGGGGATCATCCGATTCAATCGGTCGCTACACTCCCTCTTCATCACATGCTCTAGCAAAAGAATTTTTGAGATAAGCCTACATTCAGTAGCTGTTCGAAAAATTTCTGCAGTTGAATTCAAAGATGCATTTCAAATCACCAGTGAAAATTTCAGGGTGCAGATTTTATTGAAACAAAGAATTTTCGAGAAAAGGCTACATGTAGTAGCCGTTTGAGAAAATATCTGAAGTTGAAGTGAAATATGCCCCTGAAATTTTCACTGGTGGGCGAGGAGGGACTTGAACCCTCACGGCTTGCGCCACTAGTTCCTAAGACTAGCGTGTCTACCAATTCCACCACTCGCCCGCATGGCAATACGCTAACCCATTTTAATCAGAAGTAGACAAAAATCAATAAGAAATTACTTTGACTAAATAAAAAGATGAGTGTAAATTTCATTTTCGACCTTAACTACTTATAAAACAATGTTGCGTTAAATGCAACTTTCTTGCTTGACAAGCCGTTTAATAAACAATATCTTGGTTCCACTGAGGTTCAAAAAGAAACAAAAAAACACTATAAATCACAATTTATGTCCATGGATTCAAATACACAGGTAAATCTTGCAGAAATCATTGAAGAGATGTTTTTAGTTTTAACAAATAAGGAAAAGGATGTAATTGTCCAAAGATTCAGCTTAGATAACAAACCAAGAAGAACTTTAGAAAGCATAGGTCAAAAATTTTCAGTTACCAGAGAGAGAATACGTCAAATCGAGAAAATAGCCCTAGGTAAGCTAAGAAGAACAGTACAAACCACAAGGTTAAATATCGTTAATGAAATTGCTGATAAAGTTATTAAAGAAAATGGTGGACTTTTAGTAGAGGTTAAACTGGTGAGCTCAATTTTAAATACAATAAAATCAAACGAAGATATAGACGCTAATATTATTAAATTAGCCTTAAGTATCAACCCAGATTTAACAAAAATAGAGAAAAACAACGCACTGAAACCATTTTGGAGGAAAAAAGAGATAGAACTTAGTATCATTTCAACAATAATAAATAGTGGACTAAAAGTATTAAAGAAAAGGGAAGACGTTATGACTAGTGCAAAATTAATCATTCAAATCAGACAACATCTTGGAGAAAAAATAGAAGGATATATAGATCCTATGATAAACGCTTCATTGGAACTGGATAAAAAAATCAAACAAACAGAATCAGGTTTTGGTTTGATGACATGGAGACATATAAATCCTAGAAGTATTAGAGATAAAGCTTATATAATTTTAAAGAAAGAAAAAAAACCACTACATTTTGTAGAAATAGCAAATAAAATTTCAGAATCAGGTTTCGATAAAAAAGTAGTAACTACTCAAGCGGTTCATAATGAATTAATTAGATACGAACAATTTGTATTGGTTGGACGTGGACTTTATGGATTAAAAGAATTTGGATACAGCAAAGGAACAGTAGCAGAAGTTATAGAAGACCTTCTTTCAAAAAAGAGCCCAATGACAAAACAAGAAATTATTGATGGAGTTTTAGAACAAAGACATGTAAAAAAGGGAACTATTTCACTCAATCTACAAAAGAATCCACAATTTCTTAGAATCGGTAGAGCTGTTTACGAATTGGACAAGAAAAAAACTACTGGCAAATAGAATACTAATTACCCTATAATAACAACACTTAACCTCAATAATCATGAGTGATTGTATTTTTTGTAAAATAAATTCAAGAGAAATACCAAGTGAATTCATTTATGAAGATGAAAAATGCACAGTTTTTGAAGACATAAATCCAAAAGCAAAAACACATTTACTTCTTATTCCAAAAAAACACATACATTCAATTGCAGATATGGAAGAAGGAGATGAAAAAATAGTAGGCCATTTAGTGAGAATCGCTAAACAAGTAGCCGAAAAAAAAGAACTAAGTGGTTACAAATTAAATATAAACGTGGGAAAAAGTGGGGGACAGGAAATATTCCATCTACATATACATCTATTATCTAATTCTTAGGAAATGAGCTTCGTAAATCTACACGGACACTCACATTATAGCCTCCTGGACGGATTTGGGAGCCCAAAAGCAATTGCTGAAAGAGCAAAGGAGTTAGGCTATCCTGCAGTCGCAATCACAGACCATGGTGTAACATATGGTCTTATTGAATTATACAAAGCTGGAAAAGAACTAGGAATCAAACCCATACTCGGATGTGAATTATATGTAGCACCCAGAACCCGCCATGATAAAGAAGCAAAAATTGACAACAAACCATACCATTTAACAACAATAGCCTACAACAATACAGGATATGAGAACATTTTAGAGTTAGTTTCAAAAGCACACCTTGAAGGATTTTATTACAAACCTAGAGTTGATTACGAATTATTGGAAAAATATAAAGAAGGAATAATAGCAATGAGCGGATGTCTTGCAGCTCATTTGCCGCAACTAATTTTGGCTGAAAATGAGGAAGAAATACATAATGTGATAAAAAAACATATTAAAATATTCGGTAAAAAAAATTATTTCCTTGAGATTCAAGACAATCCACTGACAGAAAAACAAGCTATTGTAAACGAAAGATTAAGAGAATTAGCCAAAGAATATAAACTAGAAATGGTTCTCACATTCGACTCCCACTATCCAAGACCAGAGGATAAGGAAGTTCATGACATACTGTTATGTATTCAAACTCAAAGCAACATACAAGATGAGAATAGAATGCGTTACAACGGAGATTTTTCAATGAGAGATGTAAGTGAATTAAGAAAAAAATACAAAGATTACCCAGGTGTATTTAAAAATACCGTAAAAATAGCTGAAAGATGCAATGTTGAATTCAAATTTGGAATAAATTTAATCCCATCATTCGATACACCACACAAAAAAAAACCTGAGGTTTATTTAAGAGAATTATGCGAAATAGGATTAAAAAACAGATTAGAAGGAAAAAAAATACCACAAAATTACCAAGAAAGATTAGATTATGAATTAAGTTTAGTTCACAAAATGGGATTTGATACATATTTTTTAATTGTTCATGACTTCGTTAAATATGCTAAAGAAAGCGGAATAGTAGTAGGTCCGGGAAGAGGATCTGCTGCAGGCTCAATCATCGCATGGTCACTAAAAATAACCGATCTTGACCCTATTAAATACGGATTATTTTTTGAAAGATTCCTAAACCCTGAACGTGTCAGCATGCCGGATATAGATATAGATTTCGCTGATCACAGAAGAGATGAAGTTTTAAACTATGTTGTAGAAAAATACGGCAGGAATAATGTTGCACAAATAGTCACTTTCGGAACAATGGCACCAAAAGCAGCCATTAGAGATACTGGCCGAGCACTTGGATATCCTTATGCGGAAGTAGATGCTCTTTCCAAAAGTGTACCACCATCTGTATTGGGAAAATATGCACCTCTGATAGAATCAATTAAAGAAGACCCAACACTTAGCAGTATTTATAAAAAAGACAGGAGATCAAAAACTTTGCTGGATTACGCAAAAAAACTTGAAGGTACTGTAAGACATATAGGTACTCATGCCTGTGCTGTAATTATTTCAGAGAAACCGTTAACAAATTACACAGCAATTCAATTTGGTGCTGGTGGTGGTGGAGAAATTGTGACTCAATATTCAGCAAAACCACTTGAAAGTTTAGGCTTATTAAAAATGGATTTCTTGGGACTCAGAAATCTAACGGTTATAGAAAAAACAGCAAAAATAGTCAAAAGAACAAGAAAAAAAGACATTGATATAAATTCAATATCTTTAGAAGATGAAAAAACATTCAAACTATTACAAAAAGCAGATACAACAGGTGTATTTCAGTTAGAATCAGGTGGAATGAAACGTTACCTCAAAGAACTTAAACCAACTGAATTTGACGATATAGTAGCCATGGGGGCCTTATATAGACCTGGTCCTATGGAATGGATTCCAACATACATACGAGGTAAACATAAGCCAGAAAGTGTTAAGTATTTAGATGACTCATTCAAAGAAATTTTAAAACCAACGCATGGTGTAGCGGTTTACCAGGAACAAATCTTACAACTGGCTAGAGACTTTGCTGGATTTAGTCTGGGAGAAGCAGATATTTTAAGAAAAGCTGTAGGTAAAAAAGATCCAAAACTTTTAGAAGAACAAAGAGAAAAATTCATAAAAGGAGCAGTTAAAAATGGAGCAAAAAAGAAATTCGCAAAAGAAGTATTTGAAAAGGTAATCGAGCCATTTGCTGGTTATGGTTTCAATAAAGCTCATGCTGTTTGTTATGGACTAATCGCTTATCAAACAGCCTACTTAAAAGCACATTTCCCAATAGAATTCATGACAGCTTTGCTGTGTAGTGATGCAGGAAATACAGAAAGAGTTGTTCTTGAAATCAACGAATGTATAAGCATGGGAATAGACATTCTACCACCTTCTGTAAATGAATCATTTTCAAACTTCACAGTTGCATCAAAAAAATCTATCAGATTTGGGCTATTAGCAATTAAAGGAGTAGGTGAAGGACCAATAAAAGCCATTATTGAAGAAAGAAAAAATGGCAAATTCAAATCAATAGAAGATTTTGCTAGTAGAGTACCAGCACAAAATATAAACAAAAAAATGATACAAGCAATGGCTTACAGTGGAGGATTTGACGAATTTGGAGACAGAAATCAGATAGCTGAAAATTTCGCAGAAATCTCAAAGTATGCAAAAAACGTACAAGAATCAGCAGCAATAGGACAAACTGATATTTTTGGTTTAATGGGAGACGATGCAGGAACATCAGGTAAATTAAAATTAACCGACGTTGCAAAATCCACACAAATGCAGAATCTTAAATGGGAAAAAACATATTTAGGTATGTACGTAAGTGGCCATCCTTTAAGAGGTTTAGGTAATTATATTTCCAGAAAAGCTAATTTAATTGGAAGATTAACAAAAAAACAAATTGGCAAAAATGTTAAAATTGTAGGTGCAGTAACAGATCTAAAGACAATAATGACAAAAGCAGGGAAATACATGGCTGCATTTAGTATAGAAGACCCCAGTGGTCGCATAAAAGCAGTTATGTTTCCAAGACAATATGAAAAACATGGATCAAAAATTGAAGAAGATTTAGCAATGGGATTTACGGGGAAAATTGACAATAAAAGAGGAGAAGTACAATTGATATGCGATGCTGCCAAAGTATTATCCATAGAAACCATGATAGAAAATGCAAAAGAAAATGGCATTTACACACCAGATGACAAATCTGACATAGCAGTAAGATCCATAGACGACATTTGGGCAGACAGGGAAGAAAATGAGGAGAAAGAGGAAGAAAACATCTCATTTTTAATAGAAATCCCAAGTGGACTAGATCAAAGTGTTATGAAAGATTTAAAAGATTTACTCACCAAAACCCCAGGAGAAAGTAATGTTGAACTATACTTAACATCAGTTAAGAAAAAAATAAAACTCCCAATCAAAGTAGATCCAACAGATAAACTGAAATTGAAAATCCAACGCATCTTGAATATCAAATAACTATAACAAATATTAAAGCTTCTCTATTGAAGAAAAAGCTATTTTTTGCTATAATAATCAGATTAAAAACAAAAATAAATGGGAGAATTCATACTTCAATTTTGGAATTACATAACAGAAAGCCCAATTCAAGTCTTTTTAGCGCTAATAGGTCTATATATCGGCTGGAAATTTGGAATATGGTTGCTTAGAAATATTTATCACAAAAATCAGTCTAAAAATCGTGTATATCTGCGAATAACTATGCCTAGAGAAGATTCGGCAAAAGACAAAGAAAGGGATACAGAAAAAGATTTCAGAGAGAAAATAGCAATAATGGCTCAGTTTTACAGAAATCTACACGAAACAAAAGAATTGAATATAATGAATAGAATTAAAGTTTGGATTTTTCAACATAATATTTTCTCATTCGAACTTGTAGCCCATCAAAAAGTAATAGATTTCTACATCACAACTCACAAATTTTATCAAGGAATAATAGAGAAACAAATCGTATCCTATTATCCAAGTGCAGATATCGAACCAGTCGAAGACTACCTTAGAAAAGAAGAAGGCAATAAAGTTAAAGCATATTATGCATTTTTAGAAAAAACATTTTGGTTTCCCATAAAAACATTCAAAGTCGTAGAAAATGATCCACTTAATGATATGTCTAACGTCTTCACTAAAACAGAAAAAGACGAAATAGCCATTATACAAGTAGTAATAAGGCCTAAAAATGGAAAATGGGCAAAAAAAGCAGAGGAATTTGGTGAAGCCTATTTTAAAGGAAAACAAAAAGCAGTAAAAAAAATACCAGTTCTTGGAACAGCATGGAATGTATTAAAAGCAATTTTTTTAGGAGTAGATAAACTAGAAATAGCATCACCACAAGACGGTGGAGGATATGTTCGTATGTTGCAAAGCAAGGAGGATGTAGCAAAAAGAATAGGTGAAAAATCATCCCAAAATGGATTTGATACAGTTGTCAGATTAATTGCTTCGGCAAAAACTGAAAATAGAGCTCAAGCCATCGCAAACAATATGGTAGTGGGACTAAATCTTTTCAAAGATCCAAACGCAAATTGGTTTCAAACAAACAGATCAATAATATTAGACAATTTAAATGACAAACTTTTACTACATAATTTTAAACATAGATTAATAGACACAAGAATACTGGGAATTGGTGAAAAAAAATCAATAATGGTAGAAGAAGAATTAGCAAGTCTATGGCATTTACCAGCAAGCAAATACAACAAAAGTCCAATTATAAGATGGATGGATTACAAAGTACTACCAGCACCATTAAATCTTCCTGAAGAAGGAATAATTTTAGGAAATAATGTTTACAGAGGACAAAAAAAAGAAGTACGTTTTCAAAGAAAAGACAGATCAAGACATCATTATATAATCGGAAAATCTGGTTCAGGTAAATCCGCCCTGCTTTCATATATGGCAAGACAAGATATATGGAATGGAGACGGTATTTGCATCGTAGATCCACATGGTGATTTAGTTGAAGACATTTTAACCTATGTACCTAAAGAAAGAGCAAAAGACGTGATAATCTTCGACCCAGCTGACACAGAAAGACCCATGGGATTAAATTTACTTGAAGCTAGAACAACAGCAGAAATGGATTTAATTTCATCACAAGCAACAGAAATTTTCATAAAATTATTCGGTGATGAAATTTTTGGACCGCGTATACAGCATTACTTCAGAAACGCATGTCTTACATTAATGGAGGATCAGGAGGAAGGAGCAACACTGATTGATGTACCTAGAATTTTCACCGATGATGCATTTTTAAAATACAAAGTAAAAAAAGTAAAAAACCCTGTAGTTAAATCATTTTGGCAAAATGAATATGCAAATACAGGAGACAGAGAAAGACAAGAAATGATTCCATATTTCACATCAAAATTTGGTCCATTCATCACAAATTCAATCATGAGAAATACCATAGGGCAAAAAGAGTCCTCATTTGACTTTAGATCAGTAATGGACGAAGGTAAAATTTTATTTGTCAAACTATCAAAAGGTGCAATTGGTGATTTAAACACACAGCTTTTAGGACTAGTAATTGTTGCTAGAATACAGATGGCTGCAATGAGCCGCGCAGACATGCCAGAATCTGAACGTAAAGATTTCTTTCTATACGTGGATGAGTTCCAAAATTTTGCAACAGATTCATTTGCAGCAATTCTATCTGAGGCCAGAAAGTATCATTTAAATCTTATTATGGCCCACCAATATATCAATCAGCTGGTAGTTTCAAAATTTGGAAATACATCAACTCAAATTAGAGATGCAGTTTTTGGTAACGTTGGTACTATTTGTTCATTTAAAGTTGGTGCAGATGATGCAGAATATCTCGCAAAAGAGTATTCTCCTACATTAACTGAACAAGATGTATTAGGTATTTCAAATTATAAAATGTACACAAAACTTAATATTAACAATAGTACAACCAGACCATTTTCAATATCAACAATTTGGGATACATCAAAACAAAATCACAAAGTCGCAAAAATAATAAAAGAATATTCACGTTTAAAAAATGCAAGAAAAGCGGAGTTCGTAAATCAAGAAATCACAACCAGAATAGGTATAGATATGAATGCACCTGCAGTTGATGTTAGTAAAATGCCAGGACAACCTGGAGCTAAAAAAGGAGGCCCAGGAGGAGGAATGGGCGCATTATTAGCAGAAGCAGGCAAAGTTCCGGAACCAAAAGCAGCAGAACCAGTAGCAAAAGAAGAAGGAGCAAAAATTCCAGCCCCACCAACAACTAAGGATCGATAAATGGTGTCAAGGGGCGGACTTGAACCGCCGACCTCAGGGTTATGAATCCTGCGCTCTAACCAGCTGAGCTACCCTGACTAATGGATTTTTTTTGGTTGCGGGGGGAGGATTCGAACCTCCGACCTCCGGGTTATGAGCCCGACGAGCTGCCACTGCTCTACCCCGCGACGTTTAGCGAGAAACAAGATAATTAAAAAACAAGACAAAGTCAATCTCCAAAGAAGAATCGCCACCACTGACGCGCATTTGACATTTCACCATTAACAGCAAAACCACCAAGCCCTGAGCCATCAGACACATCATCCGCAGACAAAATATCAGATGACAAAATAATAACTTCTTCTCCTGAATTAACTAAACTTAAATTTTGTTTAGCAATTTTATCTATATATTCACTTGAAGTAAAATAAAGATAATCCTCAGTTTTCTGCTTGTTTTCCTCAGCAATTAAATAATTTTCATGTTCAAAAGCCTTTATATAAACATCAACTTGATAAGAATCATAAATATTTTTAGTCAAAGAATATAGAAGATAGCTAACCAACAAAAACTCTATAATAATAACAATTTTTGATAAGCCTGATGTATGAGAAAGACGTGAGGACATAAATAGCTTTAAAACAGCAAAACTTTAACATAGAATAAAAGCATGGAAAAGAAAATTCATTTTATAGGAATTGGAGGCATAGGAATTTCCGCATTAGCCCAAATTTTAAAAAGCAAAGGCCACATAATCAGTGGATCAGACATGAATAAATCTGAAATAACTGAAAAACTTTCAAAATCAAATATAAAAATATGGCAAGGACATCACGCAGAATACATAACAGATCAAAAAGTCATAATCTATTCACCAGCAATCCCAGACAATAACCCTGAGTTAATAAAAGCACATGAGATGGGGTTACATTGCATGTCATATCCAGAAGCACTTGGAGAATTAACTAAAAAATACACAACAATCGCAATTGCAGGTACACATGGAAAATCCACAACAACAGCAATGGTATCACTAATTTTAAGTGAAGCAGAAATAGATCCAACCGTAGTAGTAGGAACAAAAATAAGAGAATTCAACAATCAAAATTTCCGCATTGGAAAAAGCAAATACTTGATAATAGAAGCTTGTGAATACAAAGAATCTTTCATGCATTTAGAAATAGATATTTTGGCAATAACAAACGTAGAAGCTGAACATCTTGATTATTACAAAAATGAAAGTGGATACAAACAAGCCTTTAAAGATTTAGTAAACAATCTATCACCACAATCTACAGTAATAATCAATTCTAATGATAAAAACAGTATAGATATAAGCTCAGAAACTAAAGCAAAATTAATTAAATGGACAAATACAAAAGATCTAAAACCTGGAGTTCCAGGGAAATTTAATATGGAAAACGCAACAGCAGCGGCATATATAGCAGAACAATTGAATATAAACACAGAAATAATCGAAAAAAGCATAAGCAAATTCACAGGTACTTGGCGACGCATGGAATATTTAAAGAAAATAGGGGACACACAATTTATAGACGATTATGCCCACCATCCAACCGAAATACGTGCAACATTGAAGGCCATAAGAAAGAAATACGAAACAGCAAAAATACTTTGCATATTTCAACCACATCAATACAGCAGAACCTACAATCTCTTAAATGAATTTGCCGAATCTTTTTCAGATGTAGACGAAGTTCTAATCCCAAATATCTATAAAGTTCGTGATACTCAAGAAGACATAGCCAAAGTAAGTGCAAAGGATTTAGCAAAAAAAATAGGCAAAAAAGCCTGGGACGGAAGGGGATTAGGAGAATCAAAACAATGGCTTCAAGATAACTATCAAAAATTCGATATAATCATAACTATGGGAGCGGGCAATGTTAGTGAAATTATTAGATGAATTAGAATTTCCTCCAAATCATCCCATCAACAGTATCTTCAACAGAAATTCCCATCTCAGCTAATTGATCACGAATTTCATCAGATTTAGCAAAATCCTTATCAGCACGAGCTTTCTTGCGCTTTTCAATTAAAGCTAAAGCTTCTGAAGAAAGCTCATCATCACCAAGCATATCCACATGTAAAACCGCTAAAACATGATCAATTTCTCTAAAATAATCTAAAACAGCTTTAGCATCTCCACTCCCAATAGTATCATCCTTTAGCAAATTATTTACAGAATTAACCAATGCAAACACAAAACCCAAAGCACCTGAAGTATCAAAGTCATTATCCATAGAAGTAACAAAACCACGTTTTGAATCATTTATAGAATCCAAAATAAGTAAAGAATCACCCTCTGCAACAGGAATACCATCTACAACCTTCACAAGTCTCTTCAAAACACTCACAAACCTATCCAATCTCTCCAAACCAGCCTTAGCTTGATCCAACAAAGAATCAGAAAAATTCACAGGCTTCCTATAATGTGTCTGTAAAAACATAAATCTCACAACTCTTGGATCATATTTTTCAAAAATCTCTTTCAAAGTAAAAAAATTATTCAAACTTTTACTCATTTTTTCATTATCTATATTTATAAAACCATTATGCATCCAGTATTTCGCAAAACTTCCCTTACCGAAAGCTCCTTCCGTCTGAGCAATTTCACATTCATGATGAGGGAATGTAAGATCCAAACCACCCCCATGTATATCAAAACCATCTTCCCCTAAACATTTACGAGTCATAGCCGAACATTCTATATGCCAACCTGGCCTACCATCACCCCAAGGAGAATCCCAAAAAGGTTCACCCTCTTTTTTAAACTTCCACAAAGCAAAATCCTGAGGATTTCTTTTCCCATCTTTCACCGCCACTCTAGCTCCCATTTGTAAGTCATTAAGAGTATTTCCAGAAAGCTTACCGTATTTAGGAAATTTAGAAACATCATAATAAACCCCATCATCCAAAACATAAGTAAAACCCTTTTCCTCAAGAACCTTCACAATAGATATCATTTCATCAATATATCCAGTCGCTAAAGGCTGCATATCAGGCTTCATTACACCTAAAGCTCCATAATCAACTTCATATTCAGGAATAACCTTAGCTGCTAATTCTTTCACTGAAATATCTTCTTCAGCTGCACGTTTAATCATTTTATCATCAACATCTGTATAATTTGACACATAGTTAAGTTCATACCCCTTATAAAGAAAGTATCTACGTATAACATCAAAGGCCACAGCTGAACGACCATGCCCCAAATGAGCATTGTCATAAACCGTAGGACCACAAACATACATACCAATTTCCCCCTCAACTAAAGGTTTAAACTCCTCTTTCTTTCTAGTCAAACTATTATAAATTTTCATCGAATCAAATTAGACAACATAATAATAATCAACTGAGAAAGAAGATCAATCCCAAATATAGCAATGATAGGAGAAAAATCCATCATCCCGGCACGATGTGGTAATTTGCGTACAATACGCATTATAGGCTCAGTAATTTCATGCAGAAATTGCTCAAATGCACCACGAGGCGCTCCCGGCCTACTAGCTGAAAACCACGAAAAAAGAACCCTGGCAATCAAAGCATAAACCATAATACGTGACAGCACACTAATAAATTGAATTAAAAGAACAATTACTTGCATAAACCACAAAGTTAAATCGAAAAGATTCTAACAGAGTATTAAATCCAGTGCAAAAAAAGCATCAAACAATGCTTAATTATGTTTCTTTAAATTTAGTTAATTAATTTTCATTTAAGTATGTTTGAGGAAACAATCGGCTTGGTCAAAAACAAAGTTTTTGCGATTTTTCCGAAACCAAGGCAAGCTTTCCGCTGGAGAAAGCGTTAAGCCGGTACTTAATGAAATT
>CAYORB010000012.1:0-1480 GCA_964406295.1 uncultured Candidatus Peribacteria bacterium
AGCAGTATAGTGAAGAGGACTATAGGGAGCTTGTGAAACATTATGACCTACGTTCACATCATGGTTTGCAGGAACTTTTGAGCTTGTGGAAAGAAGGGCGAGGCCAATATCCGCAGGATTCTAATTATAATTTTGGTTCAGATGATTGTAGTGGGGATTACATCGTGAACGCAAAGAATTGTAATAATTCTTATATGGTGGGTGAGGAATGCAGGGACTGTGTGAATATGTTCAACGCTTTTCCTCGGCTGACGGATGCGATGAACGGTGCTTATTCAGGGGAAGATTCGGAGTTGATGTATGAGACGATTTGTAGTGGGGCGAGTTGTTCGCGTTTGTTTTTCTGTCACGTTGCGGTGCTTGGTTCTCATGATTTGTATTATTGCAATGCAGCTTATAATTGTCAGGATTGCTTTGGATGTAGTTCGATTAGAGGGGCTCAGTATTGTATTTTGAATAAACAGTATTCGAGGGAGGAATATTTTATTATGAGGGATAGTATTATTGAACATATGAAAAAGACGGGTGAATGGGGACAGTTTTTTCCGCCAGAGATGAGTTTGTGTGGATACAATAAATCTGTGGCTGGTGATTTTTTTCCTTTAAGCCAGGAGGAAGTTTTGGAAAGGGGGTGGAAATGGGAGGAAGACGGGGAAATTACAGTGCGAGAAGGGTGTGAGGTTATTGATAATATTAATGATGTGGAAGTTGAGGTTTGTGTTCAAGTTCTTAGTTGTGAGGTGACGGGGAGTCCTTATAAGATTTTGCCAATGGAGTTGGCATTTTATAGAAGAATAGAAATTGCAATTCCTCAGAAATGTCCAGAGCAGCGGTATTTGGAGCGACTGGAGATGTGTAATAAGGTCAAATTGTGATATCCTTTCCTCATGCTTGATGACCTAAAATTTTACGACTCTATATCCCCTATTTTTAATGGGAAAAAGTTTTTGATTCCGCCACCTAAATTGTCACCTGTTGAAAGGAAGATGCGAAGGATGGCTTTTCGTAATGAGAAGAGTTTTTATTATAGAAATTGTGATATGACAGGGAAGAAAATGTTATCAGTTTTTTCTGAAGATAGTCCCTATACGGTTTACTATTTTAAGGAGTGGTATGGGGATAAGTGGGATGCGATGGATTATGGTTTTGAACCAGATTTTTCGCGCTCTTTTTTTGATCAATTTGGGGAGTTAATGAGAAGAGTTCCGAAGATGTCTTTGAATATTTCTGATACGATGGAAAATTCTGATTATTGTAATTATGGAGGTTTTGCGAAGCATTGTTATTTATGTATTTCACCTTTTGAGTCCGAAAATTGTTATTATTCAAGAATCCCTTATCAATGCACTTATGATGTGGACGGGGCATTCAATATTAATTGCCAGTATATTTATGATTCTGTGATTTGTTTGGATTGTTATGAGCTGTTTTTTAGTGATTATTGTACGGGATGTAAGAATTCGGCATTTTGTATTGATTG
>CAYORB010000012.1:1580-31081 GCA_964406295.1 uncultured Candidatus Peribacteria bacterium
CATTTGGGGTTTATACCAAGCATAATCAGGATTGTTATTATGTGATGAATTGTAATAATTGTAAGCACTGTTTTGGCTGTGAAGGTATTTCACATAAACAGTATTGTATTTTTAATAAGCAGTATTCGAAAGAAGAATATGAGACCGTGGTGGCGAAGCTAACCCAGAGCATGATAGAGAGCGGTGAATGGGGCGAGATGTTCCCAGTTGATTTATCCCCTTTTGCTTATAACGAGACGATGGCTGGTGATTTTTTCCCTTTGGATAAGGAAGAAGTTTTGCGTCGTGGATGGAGGTATCTGGAAAAATCTGTCGACAGCAAAGAGTTTAAAATTCTGAAACAGGAGGAAGATTTTTTGAATAAATATAAAATTGCTTTACCGGTGAAGTCGCCTAACGCAAGGGCAAAAGAAAGATTTAAAAGGGTTCTGCCATATAATCTTTGGGAAAGAGAATGTGCTGTGACTGGGGAGAAACTTTTGTCGCCTTACGCCCCTAGTAGACCGGAAATTATTTTATCAGAGAAGGCTTATTTGGATTATGATTTTTTGAGATAATTTTAAAATGGAGAGTCATTGAAATATTCCAGAGCCGACCTAACTTCAACTCCATCTTTATCAAAGCCTCTATCCAATGTCCCTACAATTTGCGTTGCTTTAGGTGCATTGATTTTATTTTGGAAATATTTTAGATGTTTTGATATTTTTGAATCACTCCATTTGGCTTCAATCAGTTCTTCAACTTTACCTTCTTTTAAGATTACAAAATCAACTTCTCGTTTTTCTTTATCTCGAATATATCTCAGTTCATAGCGATACCCTGTTTTGTCTTCCCAAAAATGCAAACGTTTTAATAAATGGGTTGCGACTAGATTTTCAAATTTCATACCATTATCACCTTTGATATCGGCGTTGTCGAAAAAATAGATTTTTTTTGGCTTTCGTAGTGCGCGTGTGAGTTTTGTTGAATACGGCATTATGGAAAAGCAGAGATACATGCGCTCTAGGATTTCTATCCAATGTTTAATTGTATCAGAAGTAACTTGGAGATCTTGTGCCAGGTGTGAATATACTATCGTGCCAGACACCCTTTCTTGTAATAAAATCGCCAGAGTTTGCATATCCCTTAGTGCATGAATTTTTTCCAGATCTTGAACATCTTCTCGAATAACCCTGTCATACCTTTCTTTTCTCCAACGTCTTGCCTGTTCCTCATCATTTTCAAGGAAGGGTTCTGGAAAGCCCCCTACTTTCATTAATCGAGTTAGTGCTTCCGACGGCGAAATGTTTTCTGGGATTTCATCAAGCGTAAAGGGATGTAGTCGCCAATGGTGATATCTGCCCACAAGTGAGTCCCCACCTTTTTTATAAACGTCCAGCCTGGCAGACCCCGTAATTAGAAACTGATGTTGTTTTTGCTGAGTATCAAATAATCCTTTTACAAAATTTTTCCAATCTTTATGCTTGTGTATTTCATCTAAAATTATTAGCAGGTCAGAGTTTTTCCATTCTTTTTTAAAAATAGATTTTTTTTGATCTATATCATCATAATTGAAATATACTCCTGATGTTTTTGAAAGAATATTTTGAGATAGGGTGGTTTTTCCTACTTGGCGAGGCCCTCCTAAGAACACCATTTTTTTATTTAAATCTTTTTGTATATATTTTTCTAAATATCTCATGGTGCTATTTTACGACTCAACTCGAAAAAAGTCAAGACCATTTGCGACTCAACTCGAAAAAAGTCAGGCTGCGTTTATGTCATTCTGTTAGTGGCACTATGTATGGAAATGATAAGCAATGATTCAAGCGATTTACCCTGTATAATCAGCTTAATTTGTGTTAGTGTTGCCCATGTAATTATTGAAGGAACATGAAATATTTCCAGGTCACTGTGCCACAGGGGGATGGTGAAAAAAAGAAAGAATATATTTTCAAAGAACTTTTGATGAATTTGCAGAATACGGTAAAGGACGTACCAATTTCTTTAGAAATTTTAGGTTTTGAGCAATACTCATATTTTTTCATAGCAGTGCCAGATAATCTTTTTAATACTGTGGAATCTTTGCTTTATTCCGCTTATCCAAACTGTGAAATCCAGCAAAACAAAGACTATATTGAGAGTACGCTGGAAGGCAAGTCTATAGCCGGTTGTCGTTTAACCTTAGCGACTGACGACGTGTATCCCATCAAGACCTATGAAGAGTTTCAAGATGACAGTTTGTCACGTTTATTTTCAGTAATTTCCAAAATAGCCACGGGCGAGAGAGTTTGGGTACAATTAGTAATTGTGCCACGAAATGAAAATGCCGCCTATCATGTGGGACGTAGATTTAAGTTTTTTAAGAGCAGGATAAAGAAGGTTTTTAATGTAAGAGATATTGTGCGTGGGAAAGGAGGGGCATCTATCCGTAAAGAGAGGAAAGGGTTGGCAACAGAAAAAATCTCAGGAACACCTTTTACTTGTAGTTTTCGTTTGGCTTATTTGGCTTCAGATACCGCAACAGCAAGAAATAAGCTCACCGCAGTAGTAAATAGTTTTTTCCAGTTTAATAAGACGGATGTGCAAGACTTCAAGGTTAGATTTTTATCTAAACAGCAATTTTTATCTGAATATAAAAGAAGAAAATTGGTATCAGTGTTTCATTTAACACCTGATGAAATCGCGACAATGTATCATTTACCGAATGCGGATTTGATGCCACATATTGTACATGTTTTAGCAAAAAAGTCTGAAGCACCACAGGATGTGCCAAAGCCACCACAGGCGAATGTAAGTTTTTTCGGGAAAACTAACTATCATAATAATTGTGATACTTTTGGGGTTAGTCGTGAGGATAGGCGGCGGCATCTTTATGCTGTGGGAAAATCAGGTTCAGGGAAATCAAAGATGTTAGAACTTTTGATTAAAGCGGACATTGACGCTGGCAAGGGGGTGGGAATTTTAGATCCACATGGGGATTTGGTAGATAATGTGATGAAGTATGTACCTAAAGAACGGCTTAAAGATGTTATTTATTTCGATCCTTCAGATATTGATTTCCCTATTTCTTTTAACCCTTTGGAGGGGGTAGATGAAGCTTATAAGATGCAGGTGACGATTGGGTTTTTGGAGATTTTCAAGAAACTTTTTGGTTCAAATTGGACAGATAGGCTGGAACATGTGCTGCGTTATACGGTTTTAGCGCTTTTGGATAGTCCAAACACCACGGTGTTGTCGATTTTGAAGATGTTGACTGATAAAAATTATAGACAAACCATTGTGGCACGGATACAGGATAATGTAGTGAAGAATTTCTGGGTATCGGAGTTTGCGGGATGGAGTCAAAAATTTGATGCGGAGGCCATCACTCCACTTTTGAACAAAGTTGGGCAGTTTGTAGCCACAAATATGATTCGTAATATTGTGGGGCAGCCTGAAAATAAATTGAATATTCGGGAGATTATGGATGGAGAAAAGATTTTATTAATGAAAGTCTCAAAAGGTTTGTTGGGACAGGAAAATTCTTCACTTTTGGGATCCATGATTATTACAAAGCTTTATCAGGCGGCTATGAGTAGGGCAGAAATCCCTGAAGAGGAGCGTAAGGACTTTTATTTTTATGTAGATGAGTTCCAAAATTTTGCGACAGATACTTTTGCTGAGATTTTGGCAGAGGCCAGAAAGTATCGTTTAAATTTAACTATAGCTCATCAGTATATGGGACAGCTTTCAGAAGTTGTAAGGAAAACCGTTTTTGGAAATGTAGGATCCATGATTAGTTTTAGGGTAGGAGCTGATGATGCAGCTTTACTGGAAGAGGAGTATAATCCAATTTTTACGAAACGGGATATTATTAACCTTGGGGTAAGAGAGTTTTATTGTAAAATGTCAGTAAATGGAGAGATTCGCGAGGCTTTTTCAGGAAGAACTTTGGACGTGCCAAAAGTGGGGAAAACTTTTGTGAATGAAATAATTGATCATTCACGGAAAAATTATTGTAAACCAAAAAAAGAAGTTGTAGACATGCTTAGTCGTTGGGATGAGGCTGGAGAATTTGATTTAGCGCCAGAGGAGTCACCAGTTTTTGAAGAACCTTTGATATAACAACCATCCTTCATATATGTTAAAAATACTTGCTTCAGCCAAAATCAATCTCTGCCTCGACATTCTCGACAAAGACGCCTCTTCCGACTACCACCATATCCAAAGTATAATCCTAGAAACTCCAAACATACATAACGAAATAACGCTTACCGAGGCGGCCACTTCTAGTGAAAACCCAGTAGTTGCCCTTCTAAAGCGGCATTTCGACATAAACAAGCACGTGCAAATCGAAATAAAACAGGGTATAGCCCACTCCTCCGGCTTAGGAGGATATTCTTCAAATTGCGCCAGCATACTAAAAGCACTGAACGAGCTCTGGGGGCTTAGTCTTAGCGACAAAGACATGAGCAGCCTTGCCGCGAAAATGGGTATGGACGTTCCGTTTTTCCTTAAGGGCGGTGTTGCTTTTGCCACAAATTTCGGAGAAAAAATCACCCAGCTACCGCCTCTGGATTTGAAATTCAATATAGACCAAAAATCCAGTCCACTTAGAGACAAAACAGCACAGGCTTACGACAACCTCGATCTCTCCCTATGTGGACATAACACCGTCAAAACCGAACAAGCACTCAGGGCCATACGCAATTCAGATATGGAGCTACTGATGGCATCCTTGCACAACGATTTTGAAACAGTCACAAAAGTGGAGGAGGGCCAGCACCTTTCAGGAGCCGGCCCCTCAATTTTCAGTTTTTAAAAACACGTTTCCTCGTTCTATTCGCTACTGCCGCACGTGCCAGCACTCGCCCTGTTGGCCGCACGCTGCCATTCTAAATATTTTTGTTTCTAAAACCGTGTCAGACCCGCCCTGTTGGCTGCGGCTACGTACCGCAATTAACTCCTCTCCCCGGGAAGGGGAGTTCACGCTCACCGCATTGTCCGCAGGGGTAAGCCAAAACCCGACAGGGGGTACATATAATTTATGATTCAGTTTTTTGTTTATCTTCTGAGATTTTTTAAATCAGCTTCAGCAAAATCTCCCCCTAAAACGCCCCCCTGCCCTTCAGCGCTCTGGTCAAAGTAACAGAATCCGCATATTCAAGATCACCACCGACAGGAAGCCCTCTTGCGATTCTTGTCACATCTACGTCCTTTTCTATCAAATATTTTTGTATATACAAAGCGGTCGCTTCTCCTTCTAGGCTGGGATTTGTCGCTAAAATAATTTCACGCACAGGTTTTTCACCGCAAACCCTGTCAAATAACGCAGCCATTTTTAATTGATCTGGTCCAACGCCGTCTATAGGCGAAAGAGCACCATGCAAAACATGGTAGACCCCTTTAAATTCACCAGTTTTTTCTAGAGCAACAACATCTAGCACATCTTCTACTACACAAATCGTTTCTTTATCACGCGTTTCGTTATCACAAATAGGACAGGGATTGCATTCGGCAATATTCCAACAATCATTACAAAATTGCACATTCTCTTTTAATCCAAGCACAGCTTGGCCAAGCGGCTGGAGTTTAGAATCAGGCTGTCTTAAAAGGTGCATGGCCAGCCGCTGCGCCGATTTCGGCCCTATCCCTGGCAGTTTAGACAATTCGTCTATTAAGTTTTTGATTGAACGAGGAAGAAAATTTATCATATCTCTATCTTAGAGCATGTTAGCCATTTCCACAAAATATCTATGAACTTTGTCATCATCAGTCATCTCAGGATGAAAACTAGTTACCATCATATTCCCTTGTTTAGCAGCAACAATTTCACCTTTATACTGTGATAAAATCTCCACCTCAGTACCAACAGATTCTATTTTAGGAGCCCTGATAAACACGGCTGGCACCGATCCTATCCCCTCAAAGTTTAACTTACATTCAAAACTATCCAGCTGTCTGCCGTAAGCATTGCGTTGCACCACAATATCCATGAGCTTCAGGCCTTGAACTTTGTCATCTCCTTCTATTTCCTTAGCCATCAATATTGCACCTGCGCAAGTCCCCCACAGAGCCAGATCACCTTTTTGTACACGTCTCACAATCTCATTTCCCAAACTATACCAACTCAGTAATTTTCCTATAGTGGTACTTTCTCCTCCAGGTATAATCAAACCACGCACATCATTAAGATCCTCTATGTTTTTCACCTTCACAACTTCAACACCATTAATTTTGTCCAACACATCACAATGTTCAACAACAGACCCCTGAATGTCTAAAACAGCTATTTTCATGGATATTTAACAGATTTACCAACCTCTTTCTGCGTATTTTGCATTGATTTCATCCATTTCGATTCCAACCATAGGTGCACCAAGGCCACAAGAAACCTTTTCCAATACAGCAGCATCTTGATAATGCATAGTCGCTTCAACTATAGCCTTTGCTCGTGGCGCAGGATCTTCTGACTTAAAAATCCCAGATCCAACAAACACTCCATCACAACCCATTTGCATCATCAACGACGCATCAGCAGGAGTGGCAATTCCACCAGCCGCAAAATTCACAACAGTCAATCTACCCAGTTTACAAGTTTCTTTTAATAACTCCACAGGCACTCTTTCAGCATCAGCCCATGCAGAGAGTTTTTTCTCATCCATATTCGATAAAGTAGCGATCTCTTCATTGATAGTACGCATGTGAGTAACAGCTTCAACAACATTTCCCGTACCAGCTTCTCCTTTTGTTCGAATCATAGCAGCACCTTCATTAATTCTACGTAAAGCTTCACCTAAACAAGTCGCTCCACACACAAAAGGTATTTTAAAATTGCTTTTAAGCACATGATATTTATTATCAGCAGGTGTCAAAACCTCACTTTCGTCAATATAATCAACTTCCATGTTTTCTAAAATTTGTGCCTCAGCTATGTGCCCAATTCTTATTTTTGCCATAACAGGGATGCTAACAGCCTCCATAATCCCACGAATCATCTTAGGATCACTCATTCTTGCAACACCACCATCCTTACGAATATCAGCAGGAACTCTTTCTAGAGCCATTACCGCTACCGCACCAGCCTCTTCAGCTATTCTGGCTTGTTCAGGTGTTACAACATCCATAATCACTCCGCCTTTAAGCATTTGAGCCAAACCTTTTTTTAGCTTTTTTGTATTCTTCTCATCAGTCATTTTCATAAAGTTAATATCTCAGTGACCGCATTCTATATAGCAGAAGCTTATCGTGCAAGATATAACCAAAAGGCTGAGCTTTAATTTTCCCCCCAGAAAAAACAGCCCAGCCATTTAGGAGAACCACCCTACACTGCCCACCATACTTTGTCAACACTAACTAGGTAGATAAAACAACACTATCTAAAAGTACTTATCAACTGACTTTATTTTTAGATCTTCCACTCCATAAGCCTGTAAAGCTTCAGCTATTGTCCTTCCTACCTGTACATTTGTGATCAACGGAATGTTTAAATCCACAGATTTACGTCGTATTTGGTAGCCATCAGTGACGCTGGATCGGCTGTAGCTATTTGGAATGTTTATGATGAGGTCGTATTTTTCATCAGCCATAGAGTCTACAAGATTAGGACTCTTTTTTGAGCTTACTTTATGCACAATTTCCGATTTCAAACCTTCTTTCTTAAAAAATTCATGTGTACCTTCAGTAGCAAAAATCTTAAACCCCATTTCTGCAAAAGTTCTGGCTGCAGGTAACATATCCGCTTTGTTTTCAACTCCACCAACTGAGAACATAACGCCTTTACTTGGCAGCTTAAATCCAACAGAAATCATAGATTTCAACAGCGCTTCATGCAAATCTTCTCCAAAACACCCAACCTCTCCAGTTGAAGCCATTTCAACTCCAAGCACAGGATCAGCTCCTTTTAGTCTCGGAAAACTAAATTGTGGCGCTTTTACCCCCACGTGATCAAGATCCAGGGTCTTATATCCTTTATGTTCTAATAATTCTTTCCCTCTTTTTGACATTTTTCCGGTACTCATAGCCAACATAGATTCCATCGCAATCTCAATAAAATTATACCCTGTTACTTTTGACGAAAATGGAAAACTACGACTAGATCTTAAATTACATTCTATAACCATTACCCTGTTGTTTTTAGCCAAAAATTGCATGTTGAACGGTCCACTTATATCTAATTCTTTAGCAATTTGTTTTGTAATTTTCTTAATACGCCTAATAGTCTCCATATAAAGCTTTTGCGGAGGTAAAACGATGGTTGCATCACCCGAATGCACCCCAGCATTCTCTATATGTTCAGCAATAGCATAAACCACCACCTCTCCTTTATAAGCAACTGCATCAATCTCAATTTCCTTAGCCCCAGTTTCAAATTTTGAAACAACCACAGGCGCATCTTTCGAGATTTTCACAGCCTTTCCAAGAAACACCTCCAAGGCCTTACGGTCATAAGCTACACTCATTGCCGCACCAGATAGTACATAAGAAGGTCTTACCAGCACTGGATAACCAACGTCTTCTACAAAGTCGAACACATCATCCATTTTCGCTAGTTCTTTCCATTTAGGTTGATCAATTTTCAATTTATCTAACATTCCAGAAAATTTATGTCTATCTTCTGCTCTGTCTATATTTTTCGGCTCTGTTCCAAGGATTTTCACCCCAGATTTGTTCAGTTTCATGGCCAAATTATTAGCCACCTGTCCACCAGTAGAGACAACTACACCTGTTATTGACTCTTTTTCATTATTTTCAAATTCATAAATATCCAACACTCTTTCCAAGGACAGTTCGTCAAAATACAATTTGTCACAAATATCATAATCAGTAGAAACCGTTTCAGGATTATAATTAATCATAATAGTCTCATAGCCCTCTCTTTCCGCAATTTGCACAGCATTTACACAACACCAGTCAAATTCCACACTCGAACCTATACAATACGCACCTCCGCCAAGCACTACAATCTTCTTTTTCTTCCCAGCCACCAGATCATTAGAATCACCATGGTAAGTCAAATAAAGGTAGTTTGTACTAGCCGGATATTCAGCAGCCATGGTATCAATTTGTTTGATAGAAGGTAGTATTCCCATTTTTTTACGCATAGCTCTTACTTCGAGTTCTTCTTTTCCTCGTATATATCCGATTTGTTTATCAGAAAACCCTTTTTTCTTCGCAGTTTTCATCAAATCTTCAGATAGTTCTTTTTTCTTTTCCAGCTCAGACTGGGTATCTACAATATTTTTCAATTTATCAAGGAACCAGGCATCTATTCCTGATAATTTAACAATTCTTTCCACAGACCATCCTTGTCTTAAAGCCTCAGCTACAACTAAAATTCTTTTAGGGGTAGGACATTTTATAGCTTGTTCCATTTTTTCAACTTCAATTTTCACATCTTCATTTGCAACAAGCCCATGTAGTCCAACTTGCAGCATTCTCAGCCCTTTTTGTATAACTTCCTCAAAAGAGCGGCCAAGAGCCATTATCTCTCCAACCGATTTCATTTCAGTTGTGATTTCTTTACTAACCATTCTAAATTTATTCAAATCCCAACGAGGAATTTTAAGAGCCAAATAATCCAAAGCTGGCTCAAAACAAGCCGTTGTTGTTTTAGTAACAGCATTTTTTAGTTCCGGTAGAGTGTATCCAAGAGCCAATTTAGCAGCCACATGTGCCAAAGGATAACCTGTTGCTTTTGACGCAAGCGCAGAAGACCGGCTTAACCTGGCATTTACTTCTATTACTCTATAATCTTCACTTTTAGGATCTAAAGCATATTGAATATTACATTCACCCACAATCCCCAAATGTCTAATAACCTTTATCCCAAGCTCTCTTAATTTATGATATTCCCTATTTGTAAGGGTTTGTGATGGTGCCACCACTATAGATTCACCTGTGTGAATCCCTAATGGATCAAAATTTTCCATATTACAAACAGTGATGCAATTATCAGTCGCATCTCTTACGATTTCATATTCAACTTCCTTCCATCCTTTCAAATTTTCTTCCACCAAAACCTGTGGGCTATAGGCAAAAGCAGTTTCTAGCATTTCGTTTAACTCTTCTTCATTATGCGCAAATCCGGAACCTTTACCACCTAGGGCAAAAGCCGCTCTTATAATCAACGGAAACCCTATTTCTTTCGCAGCAGCCATTGCCTGCTTTTTATCCGTACAAGCTCGACTTAATGGCACGCTTACATCAATTTTTTGTAATTCTTGGTTGAATAACGCTCTATCCTCAGTTTTTTGAATCGCTTCCACTGGAGTTCCCAGCACTTCCACATTATATTTTTCCAAAATACCTTTTTCAAACAATTCCACACCACAATTTAATGCAGTTTGACCACCAAAACTTAAGAAAATACCATCAGGTTTCTCCTCTCGAATAACTTTTTCAGCAAAATAAGCATTAACTGGCAAAAAATAAACCTTATCAGCCAAGCCTTTGCTAGTCTGTATCGTGGCTATATTTGGGTTGATTAAAACAGTCTCAATCCCTTCTTCTTTTAGGGCTTTTATGGCTTGAGACCCAGAATAATCAAACTCCCCAGCCTCCCCAATCTTAAGAGCCCCACTACCCAATACCAAAACCTTATTAATTTTATCAAAAGGCTTTTTGTGGGTTTTGTTGTTCATTTAAAACTGAATCTTATCGGACGAATATTAGAAGAGGGATGCAATAGAGTCAATAGCTAATCCCTTAAAATTTAACATTAACCTCTCCAGTGTTTTCATCTTCAGCTTCTACACGCCAACTCATTACAGGTTTTAATTTGCCGCTCATCCCAAACCCACTGGCTTTTGAATGTCCCCCACCGCCCCATTGTCCAGCAATATCAGAAAGATTTACATCTTCTCTTTGTGTTCTTAAGGACCCTTTTACTATACCTTTTTCCCTATCTTCACTCAGAAGCACTGAATACTGAGCACCAGGTACTGCATTTAGGTAATCAATTACACCTCCTGTATCTTGAGGCGTAGCATCACATGCCTTGTAGTCATCTGTGTTTACAGCAGAAACCGTTACTCCTTCGTCATTAATATACGCCCTTTCTAAAATACGCCCCCAAAGGCGTAATTTGTTTATAGCAGTGCTGTGGAAAAGTTCTTTAGAGATTTTTTTCAAATTAGCCCCCATAGACATGAGTTTTCCACAAACTCGAAGAACTTCTGCCGAGGTATTGCTGTGCATCATTCCGCCCGTATCAAAATAAATCCCATGTAACAGGCAAGTTGCTATATTTCGAGTGATCTTCCATCCACAATATTGAAAGAAATAATATATAATAATGCAAGTCGAACAGGCATCAGGGTCCACGGGATTAATAGATCCAAACCCTGTATTACTGACATGATGATCAAAATTAATAAATGGCTTCGGTCCATCAAAAAGTCCGGCTTTTCTTTCATTAAATACGACAAGCTTTGGAGCCCCACAATCTACTGATACGATCACATCTGCTTCATTATAATCAAAATCGTCTACATAATTTTCTACCTTATCTAAAAACATACTGTTTTCCGGCACAGGGTCAACACAGGCACTAACAACCTCTTTCCCCATAGATTCTAGAACCAACCTAAGTGCGAGATTACTACCAACAGCATCTGCATCAGGACCACGGTGAGAAATAATCACGACCTTTTGCGCTGACAAGAAAGCTTGTTTAGCTTTTTCAAATTCCGGTTTTAGATTTTCGTAAGTTGACGACACAGGCTATAAAAGTAAGTCATTTAAGCAAGAAAACACCCTAGCTGTTTTTTTTTAGCATGTGAAGGGTAAGAAATAAAAAAGTGTTTACACCCAATGGTCGGCGGATTGAGAAAACGGTAGCTTTTTGGCGGGGACAAGGGGGAAGGCCGTCCTGGCCACATGGCGCAATGTATGCTATAATATGCTATCCTAAACAAATAACAAAAACAAAAATGGAAGAACAAAAAAGAAAAAGATTTAAAGTTTGGCACGGTTTATTGGCGGTGATTCTCATTGGAGGAACACTGTTTGCAGTTAATTATGCACCAGATGATTCTACAAAAGGGTATTTTTCTAAATCAAGTTTAAAAAACGTCCGGCCACAACAATCTGTTGTAAAAGAAGTTCCAACAGCAGTAGAGATGCAAGAGGAGCAGAGGCCAAGCCGTATTACCTTGAGGAGTTTAGAAGCATCAAGAAGGGACAGGATGAGGGTTGTTAATCGTTTGCGTGATTATGCCACAAATTCTTCTGAAAGGTCTTGGATTTTAGACACAAGTTGTGACCTAGCCACAAGAGCTGCCATAAGCCATTTAGAAAATTTAACAGGGGCTTCTCAACAGCTTTTTGATTATTTCAATAATAATTACATGTATGAAATAGACTCACCTCTTGGTTATAATGCTATTATAGAAGGGCTTAGTAATTATCAGCTTAACTATGAAATGGCATCTGATTTACTCGAAGATAGGGATAGGAGTTGTCTATCAGATCAATTAATGAGTAAAGCTTTTCCTCTAATTAATTATGAAGAAACAGTATTAGGTGATTTAGAAAGTATAAATGATTATATGCTTATGTTAAGAACCTACATGGATCAATAGGCTTTGCAGCCTTGGGGCTTTTTTGATATATGTTTCTATATGAGAAAACAAATCACTAAATTTGCCAAGTCCTTGGGATTTGATTTAGTTGGGTTTAGTCCGGCAAGAATTGAAGATAAATATTTAAAAGGTTTTGATAAATGGCTAGGCACAGGTAAACATGGGGGTATGCATTATATGGAAAAGATTGAGCAACGTAGAGATCTTACGAACATTTTGCCAAATGCAAAATCGGTGATTTGTCTCGCGTTCAATTATTATTACGATCAAAATGAGCTTAAACAAAGTCATGGACGGGTGGCACGCTATGCTTACGGCCGCGATTATCACAAAAGTATAAAAAAGAAACTTCGACAACTGACCAGCCATCTTAACGAAATTGCACCTGAGCATCAGCACAAGGCCTATGTAGACACAGGACCGATTTTAGAACGTGCTTTGGCAGAGCAGGCGGGTTTAGGTGTTATAGGGAAAAATTCTTGTCTCATAACTCCAAAATATGGTTCTTGGGTTTTTCTAGCTGAGCTAATAACTACCTTAGATTTGGTGGAAGGTGGGCAAAAAAGACATAATTCACCGCGCCCTTTTAAAATTCCAACACATATATGTGGTAATTGCACACGTTGTGTAGATGCCTGTCCTACAGGTGCAATTGTGGAGCCTGGTGTCATAGACTCGCGTCTTTGTATATCTTATTTAACTATAGAAAATCGCGATAAGATACCAAAAGGTTTGGCTAAGATAATTGCTGAGACTAAAAGCTTATATGGTTGTGATATTTGCCAAGAAGTTTGTCCTCATAATCAGGCACGTCAACGTTCACACGATCACGATGAGCTTGTTAAGCCGATTGCCGGAGATCAACTGGATATACAAAAAATCAAATCAATAGACAGCGAGATTAAATATTTAGAGCTTTTTGCTGGGTCTCCTCTTATGAGAGCTAAAAAATCCGGTCTTCAAAGAAATGCCGACACTATATCCACATAGCCTACATCATTTACCAGAGTTTCTTTTCTATTTACCATAAAGCTGTCACGGCTTTCGTCCGTATATAAAATACCAGTATAAATATTTTCATCCACATCTTGTACTAATTTTCTAGCTGCCCAGATGTCACTACGGTCATAACCATCTAAGTCCTCAACACGACGAACCCTTTCTGCATACCAGGCATCGGGAGTGGCTCTATTGTATGTGGGGCAAGCCTGAAGCATTTCTATATATGCAAAACCGTCATGTTTAATTGCTTCTCGAAAAATTTCAGTCATCTGATCTACATCTCCACTGTAGCCTCTTGCTACAAAGCTTGGTTTGCAACTCAAAACAAGGTCTATTGAATTAATGCTTGGAACCACGGTGCCAGTTGGGCTAGAGTTCATTTTTGTGCCTTTACGGGTAAGCGCAGAGGCTTGTCCTGTTGTAAGCCCAAAGTTCTCATTATTATGCATAACAAAAATCATGGGATAGTTGTTTCTTAAACCGTGCACCAGGTGATTTATTCCTTCACTAAAAGTCGCACCATCACCGCTAAAAGCAATACATTTCATGTCGGTATTAGCCAGGGCTGCGCCAGCCGCTAAGCTAATTGCACGTCCGTGTAGTCCGTGAAAAGTGTTGGCTTCAATTTTATCTGATCCATTCCCTGAGCACCCAACATCAAAAAACAAAGCAAAATCATTTCTTTCCATATCTTCAAGCACAAGTGCTCTCATCAAAGCATTTTGAATTCCATAATTTCCGCAGCCACTACACCAGGTAATCAGTTTCTCAGTTTCCATGTCAAGAAGCTTCTCTTTTTTCTTTAACAGCTTTTCTATAATTTTGGTATCCATATTTACTTATTATATTTTTCCACAAAGCCTATAACATCCTCCAAGAAGAATGAACGCCCATTATATTTCAAAAGCCTTTCTTTGAAGCGCAAATCAGTTTTTTCTTCAATTAGATTACCCAATTGTCCAAAAGCGTTTCCTTCTATTAAACATACATTCTTATTTTCAACAAAAAACTCTTCCAGTCGCTCTGTTTTTAAAGGCCAAAGATAGGCGTAATGTAAGTAGTTGACCTTCACATTTTTTCCTGAATAATAATCAATCGCATCACGCATTACATTTAAAGAACTTCCCCACCCAACAAAGCTGATATCCGCAACTTTTTCACCATAAAGCACAGGTTCAGGTAGGGCTTTTTTGATTGTATCTAATTTTCTAATCCTTTTTTCATACATCGCTTGAGATAAATCTGCATCCTCCGTAACAACACCATCCTCTAAATGCTCATCTCCTTGCGCAAAATAATAAGCTTTACTTGTGCCAGGCAGCCATCTTTTTGACACACCACTTTCGGTGATTTTATATCTATCTTTATTCACAAGACCATCTCCGCTCGCCAACCCTCTTTTGATAGGAATTTTTTTCTGCTCAAAAGGAGGAACAGTTACAATAGTTTCAGCAATTCCTTTTTCAGTCAAAAACACAACAGGTATTTGATATTCTTCAGCATAATTAAAAGCGTGTTGAATCAGGTCAAAACAGCTAGTTGGGTCACTTGCGGCAATAACCATGCGTCCAAATTCGCCGTGTCCCCCGTGAATAGCCAGAGCCAAGTCAGATTGACAGGTCCAAGTAGGTAAACCAGTTCCCGGCCCTGGCCTTTGTGCCACGGCTACGACAAGCGGTTGTTCAGAGATTCCAGCCAAGCTTACAGTTTCAGTCATTAAGTCAAACCCACCACCAGAAGTCGCACATAAGGCCCTTGTTCCCATGTACATGGACCCCAAAGCCATATTCGCTACAGAAATCTCATCTTCAACTTGCTTTACTAGCACACCAGTTTTATCTGCTAGATTTGCCATATGGGTCAAGATTGAGCTAGCGGGACTCATAGGATAAGCATAATAAGCCCTGCATCCACAATGTATAGCCCCCAATGCTACAGCATGATTTCCTTCTATTAAAATTCTTTTAATAGATTCTTTTGGGGTATCGATTTCAAAATCAGTATCAACTCTTTCATATCCAGCTTTCAGGCATTTTAAATCAATTGCTAAAAGCCTGGGTTTACTCGCAAATTTCTTCTCAACTTCCTTTTTGATATATGAGTAGTCAAAACCTAGTGTTCGCCATAACATTCCTGCCAAAACTATATTTTTCATCAGCACATTTCCACCCATTTCTTCAGCAACTTCTCTTGCTTTTAGGTGTACTACATTTAGGTTCATTTCTTTCGCTTTTTCTATAACATCTTTGACTCCAAGCAGGCGTTCGTATCCGTAAACCAGTGTTCCTTCATTTTTTAGATCTGCAAGATAAGCTTTTAAACTGGACTTATCAATTGCCAACATAGCATCTATGTTTTGCGAAATTCCATAAATAGGCTTCTTGCTAAAATTAATAGTAAAACAAGCATGACCACCTTTGATCAGTGATGGATATTCCCTTTCTGCAACTACATAAAACCCCATATCTTGTAAACTACGAGTGATAATTTCACCAGTACTCATCAAGCCTGAGCCACTTTCTCCTGCAATTTTAATACAAAACCTATGCATTTAATTATTTTAATTTGATTAGCTCGTCTAGTTTATCAACCCATCTCACCACCAGATTGTCCAGCCATTGAAATGGGGACTTGCTGATTCTTAGTGGCATCCCTATGAGTTCAGCGCCTTTTTCTTTCAAGAGCATCATCATAATACGTACACCCTCCAAATGATAATCATCATCATATTTAGGATCTCCCAGGCCAATAATTGCACATTTCCATCCGCTTATATCCATGTTTTTCAGATTTTTCAAGAACACGCTCATATGTCTTTCCATTTCGCCGTGACCATGGGTTGGGGCAGCCAGTATTAAAAGGTCAAATTTTTCAATATCAGCTGGGTCAGTAATTTTTGCCAAAAGCATTTCCGTGTCGTGCCCTTTCTCCAGTAGCAGTTTGTTTACTTCATCACACACAATTTTAGTGTTTCCACCGCCTGTTCCGTAAACAATTTTAATCTTTAACATAACTAAATCCTATCATTTATAGCCAATACAAACAACAGATCAGACAATCTGTTTAGATATTTTAAAAGCCATTCATTTTCAATTTCTTTACAGGTGACAAGCCGTCTTTCTGCTCTACGGCAAGCGGTGCGAGCTAAATGTAATTTTGCGGCACGTTCTGTTTTTCCAGGTTTGATAAACTCGTTTAGTTTTTCAATGTTTTTTTCATATTTTTTCATCTCAATCTCCAAAAATTCTATATCATCTTCTAATATTTGATTTCCATCTGCCCCGGAAACTATTCCCATAGTTTTATAAATATCATCCTGCAATTTTTCTAATAACTCATGGTATTTTATAACCCCGTTGCTAAATTTAGCTAAACCAAGACGTGCCTGAAGTTCGTCAAGTTCGCCTAGTAGATCGATTAAATCATGGCCTTTGCTGACTCTTTGTCTTCCGAACAGTCCCGTCTCTCCCTTGTCTCCAGTTTTTGTGCTAATATCCATGCAGTAATAATACTCAATCCACTCCACTATGCCCAGTGAAAAAAAATCCAAAAAAAAGACAACTAGGTCTCAAATAAAAGCTGAAAGAGCCTTGGTTAAAGAGCTAAATAAGCTCACAAAACAAGTTGCTCATCTTCAGGACACAGAGTTGATCCGTGTATATAAAAAGCCTCTCAAATTCCTATGGTTCGCTTTTCTCAAGGGGTTAATGATAGGTTTTGGTTCAGTTCTTGGTGCTTCTTTTCTTGTAGGTTTTTTTATTTACCTTGTTGGGCAAATACAACTGGTTCCTGTGGTCGGAGATTTTGTTAAAGACGTACTAGACGAGCTAGATGTGGCAAATGTTGTTACAGAAAAAATTATAGAACTAGAAGAAGGCGCAGAAACTATAAATGGAATTCCTATGGAGCCACAGTGACATTCCTAGTTCATCTTTTGCCTAATAAAAGCTGGAATATCTAGTTCGTTGTCAGTTTGTTTGATCGGCATGTTTGATGATGCAGAGTCGTTATTTGACGCTGAGCGAACAGAGCTTCCTGTTGATCCAAATATGGACCTGCTTCTTGTAATCCCATTGTCGCTTTGATGATAGTCAAAGCCGGTAGCTACTACGGTAATCTTAATCTCACCAGTGTAAGAATCGTTTAATACAGCACCAAAGATTATATTAGCTTCAGGGTCAGCTGCCTCAGTAATAACTTTGGCCGCTTCGTCAACCTCAAACATACTTAGGTCATTTCCACCTGTAATGTTAAATAGAACACCTTTCGCACCATCAATAGATAATTCAAGTAATGGACTTTCAATGGCAGCTTTAGCCGCTTCAGCAGCTCTGCTTTCACCTGTTCCGTAACCTATACCCATTAACGCAGAACCAGCATTTTCCATTACAGCTTTCACATCTGCGAAATCCACATTAATCATACCGTGTACTGTAATTAGATCCGCGATTCCTTGTACACCTTGTCTTAAAACATCATCAACAACGGCAAAAGCGTCATTCAGTGGAGTTTTCTTGTCAATAATTGCAAGAATTTTATCATTCGGGATAGTGATAAGCGTATCAACTTTATTTTTAAGATTTTCAAACCCTTCATCAGATTGATTTTTACGCCTTTGCCCTTCAAAAGAGAAAGGTTTCGTAACAACAGCAACAGTCAATATTCCAAGTTCTTTAGCAATATTAGCAATAACAGGGGAAGCACCAGTTCCTGTTCCTCCACCAAGACCACAGGTGATGAATACCATGTCAGCACCATCAATAGCTTCACGTAGTTCCTCTGTACTTTCTTCAGCAGCTTGTTTACCTATATTAGGGTCAGATCCAGCTCCCAAACCACGGGTAGTCGCTTTACCTATATTGATCTTTGTTGGGGCTTCAGAATGGTAAAGAGCCTGTGCGTCTGTGTTCACAGTAATGAACTCAATGCCGTTTAATCCAGCCTTGATCATACGGTTTACAGCATTTCCGCCACCACCACCAACACCAATCACTATTATGTTAGCTACAGGTGTTACTTCAGGCATTACTTCAAGTGTTTTTGGTTTTGAAATGATGCTATTTGATTTTTTTGTCTTTTGAGAAGAAAAAAGGTTCTTAAGGTCTTGAGCGTTATCGTCTTTGGTACTCATAATCCTGTTAGTTAGGGCGATATTTATAAATTTGGATGTATATTATTACCCATTAGTTGACATATTGTCAATATCAAAGGTAATTATATTTAATCCTTAGGGGGCTAAGTTTTTAAGCCATTTGGTTAAACCTGATAGGTTCTTTTTAAGATTCAAGGTTTTCAGTCCAACGTGGTGTCTGCCTTCAAATCGAGATCCCCATAACAGCAATCCAATCGCTGTGGCATAAGCCGGATCATCAATTTTATCAACGACTCCTTCATAATTTTGAGGGAATCCAATCTGGGCTGGTAGGTTTAAAGTTTCTCTTGCCAGTTCCACTGCGCCAGGCATTTTAGAAGCTGCGCCAGTTAAGATTACTCCTGCCGGCAACATTCCATCTCTATGTATTTTTGCGAGTTCATTTTTAACTAAAACAAAAATTTCATGATATCTAGCTTGGATAATTTCGGCTACTTGTTTTTTTGAAACCAAATGGGTGTCTACTTTACTAATCAGGGAAAGGTCTATAGTTTCTCTGTCATTTACATCTTCAGGGATAATAGTTCCGTATTCGATTTTCACCTTATCAGATGTGTCTATGGATGTACGCAAACCAATGGCCAGGTCATTAGTTACATTTTCTCCACCAATAGGAATTACTGCGGTGTGTAAGATTGCACCATCTTCGTAAACAGAGACGGAGGTGCTTCCGCAGCCTATATCTACAACCACAACGCCAAGTTCTTTTTGTCTCTTAGACAACACTGCTTCAGCTGAAGCTAGGCAGGTTGGGATTATATCATCAATATCTACTCCAGATTGAAGTACGCATTTTTCCAAATTTTTAATTACAGGTTCAAAACCCGTAACGATATGAGTTTCAACTTCCATTCTGATACCTGTCATTCCTACGGGATACTTAATTCCCTTTTGCTCATCAACAGTAAAAGTTTTTGGAATAATTCTTAGCATTCTTCTGTTGCTTGGGATGGTTACTGCTTGTGCAGCTTCAAGAACCCTATCTACATCATCTTCTGAAATCTCATTTTCTGCTTGAGATACAGCGATAACTCCTTTGCTGTTGATTGATGCAATGTGATTACCACCAATTCCAAGAAAGACATGGTTAATGGGTTCTCCCGCCATTCTTTCAGCGTCTTCAAGGGAGGCAGAGATGCTATTTATAGTTTCTTCAACATCTATAACGGCCCCTTTGCGAAGTCCAGTTGAAGGGGCAATTCCCACGCCAATAATATTAACCATGGTCGAGCCAGACTCCTGCAGGCCTACTACGGTTCTGATTCTTGAGTTCCCTATGTCTACACTTGCAACGATTTTTGATTTAGCCATAATTCTTTGTAATTGTGTCTCGGATGGTACTAGAAAACGATTTTTCTTACAATATATTTTGCCAAACTTGGCACGAAACCGCAGGGCAGGGTTCAACTTTTTTGTTCGGTCAAACGCGACTTTACTTAGCGGATAATGATTAGATCATGTCTGAAGGAAAAAGTCAACTCAGTTTATGGAGGCTGACTACTTTTAATATGATAAAATCCACTGTGTAAATTAAAAACCTAACACCTACTGTCATAATGTCACATTTGAAAATTTCACTAAAAAGATTCTTGTCCTCGTTTGTTATTGTAATAATGCTAAGCTTATTGCTACCCGTGATGTATCCGATGGTTGCCTCTGCTGCAGTCACAAATATTGACTGTTCTTTGAGTCCAACAATTGTTTTGGGGGTAGATTTTAATACTGGCGATGATTTGACTCTCGATAGTGGAGGTACTTGTACCCTTTCTATTGATCAGGATGAGCTGGGAGCTGATTCAGTGATTTCTTTGAACTCTTTAACTATTACAGGAAACACGACTTTAACTCATGCCGTGGCTGATACTACAGCTAATCATCATAACGAACTTGATTTCAATATTACAGGGGCTTTAACTATTGATGCTGGAAGTTCTATTAACGTAGATGGAAAAGGTTATTTAGGTGGACATCAAGGAGCAAATGTGAACAATTCAGGTAGAGGTGTTGGTAATAGTACGTCTACCGGTGGTATTTATAGATCTGGTGGTGCACATGGTGGACGTTCAGGGTTTTATATAAATGACGTACCTGAAGCCCATGGTTCAATTGTAAACCCTGTGTATCCAGGTGGTGGTGGTGGTGGGCCACACGAGACACTTAGAGGAGCAAATGGTGGTGGGGTTGTTCGTATTGTTGCAGCTACAGCCACAATAAACGGTGAAATTTCTGCGGATGGTGGGCCAAATGGTGTTTATGGTGGTGGAGCAGGAGGAGCTGTATATATCAACGCTACTACTATAGCAGGTAGCGCAGCCATTACTGTTAACGGTACTTCAAGTGTTAACGACTATTCTGGTGGTGGTGGTGGACGTATTTCGCTTATATATAGTACTTATACCCATAGTGGTGATGTACAGGCTTTTGGTGGTGACACTTCTAGTGCGGAAAGAGATGGTGCTGCTGGTACTATATACAAAAAGGATACAGATACAGACACATATGGTCATTTAACCATTAATAATAATTCTTATTCGGGAGCTTATTATACAACAAGTTTGCTTACAACCATTCCTGCATCTGATCAGTTATATAATTCAGGGTATGGTTTTGACTCCGTGGCTGTTGCTAGTTATGGAATTTTGAATATTCCAGCTGGAGTAGATTCAACAGCTTCTACGAATGGTGGTGGAACAGATAATTTTCATTGTGCAAGTTGTCCAGCGGACGACGATGATGCTACAAACGGTGAAATCGTTTATGATGACGAGCTGTTAAGTGATGGTGTTGCAAGTGATTATACTTGTTATGCATTTAATGCTGCACCTTCTATCTCAACAACAATGACAACGGCTCAACAAACAGATGATGGCTATGTAAATGTTACATATACTCTGACAGATGCTGATGATGAAAGTGACATAAGTTTGAGCGCATATGAGTATTCACTAGATAATGCAGCTTGGAGTTCCATGACAGTGGCAGCGGCAGATGGTGCGCATAGTGGAATAAGTAGTTTAACGGGGGCTCCTGGGGGGACATCAAACACATTTGTGTGGGATGCGTGTACAGATATCTCGTTGTATGATGGAGATGTTTGGGTTAGATTTACGCCGCATGATGGAGATACTGCAGGAAGTTCAGCAGCATCAGCTTCATCCTTTGCGGTAGATTGTGCATTGCCTGTAGTTAGTAGTGTAACGGCATCACAAAACGCAGGGGCAGGGACAGTTACAATAGGATACACACTAAACGATGACAATGCTTCAGATTTGACAGTTGCAATAGACATTTCTGAAGATGGAGGTTTTTCATGGGGTGTGACAGACACATCTTTAACAGGAAATGTAGGGGCTTCTCAAAGTACAGGGGTAGGAAAAACAATTACTTGGGATGCAAAAACAGATTTTGATGGAGAAGACCAAAGCGATATACTTGTACAAGTAAGAGCAGTTGATAAATATCAAAATGCAGGAACAAATGCTTCGTCTTCAGCTTTTGCAGTGGACACGCAAGGTCCAACAGGTCTTGGGTCGTTTGTGTGGGCTTCAGACACTGCAACATCAGCAACATTAACGTGGGCAGCGGCCAGTGATACAAATTTTGACCATTATGAACTATGGTGGGGAACGGTGCAAAATGATGTTGAGAACAGACAGTTGACGGCAAGTGAGTGGGACGACGACCCAGATGATTCAAATCTTGGCACAGCAGGAACTACGACTACAACAATTACAGGGCTTTCAGAAGGGCAATCTTACTATGTGAGACCTTGGGCAGTAGATAGTTTTGGAAATGAGTCAACGGTTGCAGTAGTTACATCAGCCACAAATAATCTACCAGTCGTGTCAGCAATATCTGGAGCACAACAGGTAGACGATGGTTATGTGAATATTGCATATACTTTAGCAGATTCAGATGGGGGGACTGCAAGTTTGGCACTGTATCAATACTCAACAGATGGTTCTACGTGGAGTGCTATGACGGCAGCCGGAGGAGATGGGGCTCATGAGGGGGTTGCAGGTTTGGCATCAGCTTCGGGAGGAACAGCTCACGTCTTTGTATGGGATGCGGCAACAGATTTGAGTAATACATATCAAGGAACAGTTTCTTTCAAATTACAATCAAACGACGGAGTTCAAAATGGTAACGCAATTGATACAACGGGGGCTACCATAGTGGTGGACACAGCATTGCCAGTGTTTAGCGATATTGTGGTATTGCAAGACACGGGAGCGGATACGGTTACGATTACTTATACTCTCACAGACGATACAGGTACGGATCTGACAGTGGAACTTGATATTTCAGAAGATAGTGGGGCAACATGGGCTGTAACAGATACTTCTGTTACAGGGGCTGTAGGTGCCTCACAGGGTACAGGGGGTGCACAGTCAGTTGTCTGGGATGCAGGTACGGATTTTGTGGATCAAGATCAGGGTGATATTCGGTTAAGACTTAGGGCAACGGATAAATATCAAAATGTTAGTACAAATTACCCGTCTAGTGATTTTGATTTAGACACGCTTGCGCCAAGTGGTTTGGATTGGGCGGCAGAGAATTTTAATGCAGAAACTACAAGTTTGACTGTGGCTTGGGATGAGGTAACAGAAACAAATTTCAATATATACGATCTTTGGTATGGGACTAATTCAGATGATGTAGAGTCACGAACAGGTTCTGCAACACAGGCTACATTTACTGATAAGGCAACATTAACAAGTCAATTTACGGGGTTAAGCTCAGGGGTTCACTATTATTTCAAGGTATGGGCATCGGACAATTATGGTCATGAAACAGCGATTTTATCAACAGCAGGCATTCCAACTGTGTCAGATGCGCAGGGGGCTGTTGTTCCAGGGGTTGGATCAGGAGGAGGTGGTTCTGCACCAACGTCATCATCTTCAGTATCCAAATCGGCAGTGGCGGCGCCAGTGGTGGAGGCAGACTTGGAAAAAGAAGGAGATATGCTTGAAAAAGGTGAGATGATAGAGGAAGAAAAGGAGACAGAAGAGACAGAGAAGGCGGAAGAGAAGTCACTTGAAGAAGAACTTGAAGAAGAGCTTGAGGAAGAAGTGGAAGAGGAGATAGAAGAAATGGTTGAAGAAGAACCAAGCCCTCTAGATATTTTCACAGAAGAAGAACTTGAGATTGCTGTTGAAGCGGTAACAGATGTGATTGAAACAATTATTACAACGCCAACACCAGAACCAGTGCTTACGCCTGTTCCTGTAGAGACAATGGTTGAGCAGCTAGAGGAAAAGAAAACAAAGGCAGAGGTGAAAGAGGCTGTGACTGTTGCTTTTGAGGCAATTTCAGGAGGAGATGTAAAATCAGAAAAAGGGGTAAGGATCATCAAGGCAGCAGAAAAAGTTATAAAAAGAGAAGTAGAGGTTGTGCTTGAGGAGGCTGTTGAGCCATTGAGACTTGAAACAGGAGGGGATGAGTTTGAGATAACTGAGGAAACCGAGGTTGTTATTGATTTAACAAGAGCAAGTGTTCCAGAGGGAGAGTTGGAAGAAGATGTGGTTGTTATAACCCCAAGTACGACAGTAAATGATGTTAGTTTGGTATTCGCTCTTCAAAACGAAATTCCTCTTAGAGCGGTAGTTGAGGAGGATTATGATGATGATGGGTTTACTGTTGATGAAGAGATTTTCTTTGGATTTGATCCAGCAAGACGAGATCCAGCAAGTAAATTGGATGTTCCACATATACCAGAGTTTAAGTATGAGGAGGCTGTAGCGTCTAGAGCGGGTTTTAGAGTGGTTGGTCCGTCTAAAACAAGATTGAAAATGGTAGCTGTACCAACAGCTAAATTTAATGAGTATTTGGAGGGCACAAGCCGAAGATTTTCATTTTTAAATATGAATTTATTGGCAAATGTGTTTGGAGCGGATGAAGAAGAGGAAGTTGAAGAAGACTTGGGAGTAATTGAACTTGGAGAAACAGTGATTGACGAAGGCAATAAGGGGATGATTGTTCCTGAGGTGCCTTTGGCAGCTGGGGAGTATAACTTGATAGTGCAAGATGAAAATGGTGTAGTTTTTAGTTTTTATAAAATAACTGTAGAAGAGGATGGAGAATTAGTGCCAGAAATTAATATTGATCAGGATGATTTTATCAAATTACCACCAGCGATATGTGATCAGACAAGAATATATGGGGATCTTATATATAGAACGTCTTCAGAATTAGCAAATGAGTATATAGCTAATTTATGTGCTGAAGGTGACGATGAAGAGATAGAATCTTTGAAACTTACAGGTGTCGCAGAACCTGGTTCTACAGTATTTATTACCTGGAAAAGTGTGATTCTTTCGTCAGTAGTGATAGCAGATGCGTCAGAAGGTAGGTTTGAAATACAGGTTCCTGAAAATGAAAGAGGAGGACACGAAGCCATCGCTTATATTAAAGACTCAAAAGGTCGAACAAGTGGTGTGAAAAAGATTACGTTTAGGAGGTAAAGCTTAAAAAAGACTATCTTGAGCCGGGTTAACGTTTCTACGTAGCTCGGCTCTTTTTTGAAATTTAGATAAACGGTTTTGCAAAGATTTGAAACCAAGCTCCTCAAATATATTTAATAGATCCTCTTCATTGTAGTCATTAATTTCACAGGCAGGCAGGTCTAGTTCTATTCCATCCACATCTTTCACTATGGTTGCCAGTTCTTTGCTCTGAAATGCACTTTCTCTGTCCGTCTCGAGCTTTTTTCTTGTAGACTCCTTTACCTGTTCAAGATTTTCATAAATGCTTTCCACAGAGCCAAATTTTGATAAAAGTTCATAGGCGGTTTTTTTTCCAACTCCTGCAACTCCTTTGATGTTGTCAGAGGCGTCGCCTTGTAGTCCTTTCATGTCTGTGATTTGCTCAGGGCTTAGGCCATATTTTTCTATAACAGCATTTCTGTCAAAAACTATTGGCCTGCTAAAGCCCCTGTGCATAGCCAGTACTTTCGTCCTAGGAGCAACTAACTGTAAAGTGTCTAAGTCTCCCGTAACAATATATGTATCCGTGTCTCCCCTATTTTCAGCAAGTGTCGCCAAAGTTCCAAGTAAATCATCAGCCTCAAAACCGGGCATTTCATATATAGGCATTTGAAATGCAGTCAACACCTCCTTGATTCTAGGTAATTGCGAATATAAATCATCGGGAGCTTTTTTCCTTGTCGCTTTGTAATCAGAACATTGCTCATGTCTAAAGGTTCCTCCTTTTACATCAAATGTGGCTGCCATATAGTCAGGTTTTTGATCATTTAACAGGTTTAAGACAACAGAAGCAAAGCCATAGACGGCATTTACCAGTTCTCCCGTACTGGTTTTGAAAGGTGGTAAACCATGATAAGCCTTATGTAAAATGGCATTCCCATCTATAAGTATTAGTTTTTTCATTTATAATCATAAAATGTTCTATGGTAACGTCAAGATCTACTCTCTCGACCTTATCAGAATAATAATGTATAATGATCTAATCAGTCCACTATAAAAACAAAAACAAATGCCGCAGAATACTCTAGAAACTTTTATTAAGGAAAAGAAACAGCTGAAACGACAGTTCTCCAAAAAACTCAATCTCTCATATGAAAAACCTCTCGTGGCTATTATTTTAGATAGGGAGTTGTCAGATCAAGAAGAGAGTGTTCTTGCAGAAATCCTCGAAGGTTCTACTCAAATTGGCGCAGAGGTTGTTGTTCTAGCAGACACAAACCTTAAAGCTATAAAAGATAAAAACACAGTTATACTTCCATATAATAGAAAGAATCGTGAAAAAATCCTAATGGCCGCAGACATGGCGATTGGCTTTGATTTTAGTGATGTAGAAGAGATGTTGCTTCATGGGACTATTCCTATTAGTCAGATTAGGCCGGAAGTTCAGGACTACAATCCAAATCGGGAGACAGGAAATGGTTTTATTTACAAGAAAAGTGATCATTGGTGTCTCTTTGCTGCTTTGGTCAGGGCTTTAGAAACCTTCAAATTCCCCTATGACTGGAAGAATATCGTAAGGCAAGGAATGCAATCTGTTAAATAAGCCCCCCTGAAAGGCTCGGATGAGCCGATTTTTAGTTTAAAGACCTAGAACCACCACCGTCAGCTTGTGATGTGATTTGTGTAATGGTATCAACTATATCCCCAAAATTGATATACCTGATAATATCCAGTCCCATTGCTTTACCAACAGTACCAATAATGACAGTGGCTAAAATAGTTATAATCAAACCAATAATCGCATATCGAATAGTACTAACAGCTGATTTGATTTTGTCTTCTTGTCCTCCAGATAAAATAAAAGAAATCCCACCAAAAAAGATGAAAACAACAGACAAAAAACCTGCAACAATTATGGCATAAGCCAGTCCCCTATTAAGTATTTCCAAAATCTCATAATTTTGAGCAGCCTCAACGATTGATCGAGAACCGCCACCACTAATTGACGCCATATATTTTTCTTTTAAATTCTATTTAGCTTAACTATACTATGCTACTTCTTCAGGCTCAACTATCTTTAAGTTGACACGCGCATTATTTCTAGATCCAATAATACGAAGTAAAATACGCAAAGCTTTCGCTGTTTGACCGCTTTTACCAATGATTTTACCCATGTCTTCTCGAGCAACTTTCAGAGTTAGGAGTACTCCCATCTCATCAACTTCTCTTTCGACAACAACATCGTCAGGGTTGTCAACTATCTGACGAACAACAAACAAAATAAAATCACGATCAGCATTCTGGTTATCTCCATCCATATAAATATTGGTTAGGAAACTAGGAATTAAAGTGTGGCACTATAGGTTTATTCTGCAGGCGTTTCTTCAGCGGGAGCTTCTTCAGCAGCTGGAGCTGCAACAGCTTCAGGCTCTTCTACTTCCTTATTAGGTTTTCTTTTTCTATTTCTTGGTGCAATGTACTTTTCCATCCCATCAACCCCAAGTTTTTTCAGAAGTACTGCCACTGTATCACTAGGCTGAGCACCAACTGAAATCCAATGCTTCGCTCTTTCTAAATCAATTTCACAATCCTTATTCGGAGTTGTAGGTCTGTAATGACCGATAGCCTCAACAAATTTCCCTTTAATAGGAGCTGTATGCTCTTGCACTACAACACGAAAGTTTGGTTGGCTTTTTTTACCTGTACGGCTAAGTCTAATCTTTAACAAAGTGGTTTCTTTTAAAATCTTAAAAATGCTGATTTATTGTAGTGCTAACATAATTAAAGTCAAGAACAAAATAAAAAAATCCCCTATTTCAACTCTGTTCGTAAATTTTTTATTATTTCACTACCAATTTTTGCGTTCATTTCTTTTATAATTTTTGCTTTCCTTATTACTACTTCTTGAGCCCACCCCATGTTTTCAACCTTCACCATAAACACCCCTTTTTTAAAATGTCCAGCCTCAATATATTCTTCCACCCCTTCCCGTCCTGGAAATATGATTGGGATAAGTCCTCTAAATTTTTGACATATATCAGCAGCTTGTACTTCGGTTTTTACGCCGTAGTTACTGGCTGCCCCTATCATGAATTTTTGAAACGGTTCAAACATTTTGAATAATTTTAAAAGTATCTTTACTCATTTTTTCCCAAGAAAACTCTGATGCTCGTTCTGCACCATTTTTAATAAGGCGACCTTGGAGTTCAGCGTCTTTATAGACCATAGCGATTTTTTCAGCAATGTCTTCCACATCATAAGGATCAAAGAATATAGCATTTTCATTTCCACAAATTTCTGGAATAGAAGAAGTACGCGACGCAACTACGGGTGTACCACAACGCATGGATTCCAGTGGAGGCAAGCCAAAACCTTCATACAAAGAAGGGAAAATAAAAATCATCGCAGCATTATATAGATGTATCAATTCTTTTTCAGAAACCAGACCAGGGAAAATCACATTCTCAGTTAGTTTCAATCTTTTCACAGTATCAATTACCTCAGGATAATGTAGGTCAGGTTTACCTGTAATAACTAGCTGAATATCGCTACTCTCCCTCAGTTTTTTAAAAGCTTCAATCATACGCGGTAAATTTTTATGACTTCTCCAAACTCCAACATAAAGAAGAAATTGCTTATTTATTTTATGTTTTCTCAAAGTAGGATGAGTTTTTTCAACATCCTTCATCAGATCAAATTCTTTGTTTACGCCATTATAAACAACAGCGATTTTATCAGGTTTGATCTTGAAATGTTCAATAATATCATTTTTCGTATTTTGAGAAACAGCAATGACTCGCCTAGCATGTTTTATCGCACTCTTTATAACCATATGATAGGCCAATCTATGATACCATTTTGTCATCTTTTTCCCTGGAAACATAGACAAGGTCAAATCATGTATGGTCACTGTATAGTCCCCTTTATATAAAATAGGTTTATTAAAATGAGGAAAATGAACAACATCACATTTTTCCTTTTTCAGTTTTCGCCAAAAAGTCCATTGCTCATCAAAAGAATAATGTTTCGCATTAATCAGCACTTTTTTAATAGGCGCTAAAGAGCGAAACTCTTTATATTCAGGATTATTAAAGAATAATACTAATTCATGTGGTTCTGCTAATTTTCTGTTCATTTCTATAATATGTTTCACTAGTTCATGGGTACATCTACCGATACCCGTGAAGCTTGAGCTAAACAGTCTACAATCAATGCCAATTTTCATAATACAAGTCTAGCAAAAAAATACTTGTACTAATATCCAAAATATACTATCTTCCATGAGCACTTGATAAACAACTTCTAAGTGCGGCGAAACATGGAGCGGTAGTTCAGTTGGTTAGAACGCCTGCCTGTCACGCAGGAGGTCGCGGGTTC
>CAYORB010000013.1:0-18463 GCA_964406295.1 uncultured Candidatus Peribacteria bacterium
GCTACTACGATCCTGAGATTGGGAGGTTTGTTAGTTTGGATCCTTGGGAAGGAGATATGACAAACCCACAAACACTAAACAAGTATTCATATGTAATGAACAATCCTTTGAAGTATATAGATCCGAGTGGGGAGGTACATCTTCCACCAGCATTTAAAAATAAAATCAATAAAATGATGAATAAAGTACAATCAGATATACAACACACCAAAAACAACATAAATCGCAGTAAGCTAGAAAGTTATGTTTATGCTGGTAATAATATGGGATATAATAACGCAAGTTCCCTTTTAAAACATAGTTTAAAATCAGATCCAAGTGGTCTTTCATTTACAAATGGTAGTAGTTTAGTTAATAAAATACTACAATCTAATGAATATAATAATCTCGTTAATGACATGATTCAAAATGCATTAATGAGTAATTCAAAATCATTTTCTAAAATTGATCTTGGTGGTAAAAGTCTTAAATTTGAGGATGATAATGACTTATATCTCGGCATGCATGGCACTCATTCAACAAAAATATCAGGTAAACTTAATAATGAAGGGAAATGGTCAATTCAAACACATATTTATGACATTTATAATTTTGATAAAGAAGCAGTATACTCAAATTCATCACTCACGAGCATTGGTGCAAAAATTTTAAATAATAACGCATATAAGGATCAAGAATCTGGAATTATTAGTAATTATGATATCGATATAGATATTTCTGATGAAAGATAAATAAATGTAATATGAAAAAGCACATACATAAAAAGGGTAGAACAAGGATAAAATATTTTATCCTTGTTCTTTTTCTAACTCTGTTTAGTCTCATATATATCAATCGTATTGCAATACTCACAAGTACATTTAAATTTATAATGCCTCATTCAATTGATTATGAAGTAGTAAAAAAAATAGGAATTATAGAATATACTGAATCATTTGATTTCGATGTATATTTTTTTAATGACCCTCAAAAATTTCATACAATTAATGATTCTACATTGAGTTACGTGATTCTTGATAAATACATATACTTGCATGAAAAAAGCCTTGGAAATAGTCAGTCTATAGAAAATAATATCACTTATTATGTACTAGATTATTTTCAAAACAAAGAACATCATTATGTAAACTATTTAAACATAGAAGACATGCCGGAACTTGCCAAAATTGATTCAGAGACAGGAGAGACTTGGTGGTACCACGACTTTACAGAAATGAACAAAAAAGATCAGAAAATTTTTAGAGATTTATTAAGCCGTGAAAAAGAAGAATAAATTATTTCATGAACATCTATCCAAAAAAGATTCCAAACGTCACATCAATCAAATATCGTAGATAATTATAAAATATAATATTATGAAAAAACTAATAATCGCACAAACAATAATTATATTTTTGACTATCTTAGACGTATTGCAAACCATCCATACATTAGGAAATACTACAGGTTGTTTAGGATTCAACTATTCTTTTTACATTAGAATAACACTTTTTATTATTTCATCGATTATAGCAATTCTTATCTTTAGAAAAGAGAAGAAAATGAAAAATATTTTATTGTATACACCAATGTTGATTATAATAGCTTCATTATTTCTAATCTTCAGTTACAAATTGGAATATGTTCGTATATATGAACAATGGGTTGGAGGAGCAAAAACATGGGAATCTTTTGATGACGAAGAAAAGCCGTGTGACCTATTTTTTATTAATATATTAAAAAATAGATAAAAAATGAAAATCGTTAAAACTATAATTCCCATCTTTATAATAATGAGTTTTGTCAATATATTATACAATTATTCATATCCATTTACATTAGCACTCATGGATAGCTCATTAATCTGGATTATAATTTATATTACTACTAAAATATATAGACGATCTGCGGTTTTGCTTAAATCTTATCGTTTAACATCCATAACTTTATTTTTTACATTAGTTACAAATTACATACTTATAAAGCTTGCTGAAATATATTGCTCAAGCACAATTCCAATTCCATATAAGCACATAAATCCAACTGCTAAATTTACTGCAGCTGCTCAACAACAAGAATGTATTAAACAAATAGCAGAATATAAAATATGGCTTATCTTAATAATTTCTGTAATCATATTCACCAACCTTGATAGAATCCTTCCTTTCAAATTCATCAAGAAATATTTTAAGCAAAAAATATCCCAAATATCATTTCAACCGTATAATATAAAGAAATTATTAAAATATATAGGGAGCAGTTTCATATTTTTAATAATTATAATTTCAATAATATTTAATTTATTTATAGTTGAAGCATATAAAATTGAAATTATCAATAATGCAGAAAAGCAAACCTATTATTCATATAAATACATAGTTGATTTAGACAAAATCAATGAAACAGAGCAAATTATAAAAATTTATGTAAATCATCAAAAATTGTGGCCAATAAAATATTGGACAAATTTTCCTAAAGGCCTGGATTATTCTGTTGTTAGCCTTAAATTTAAAAATGATAAATTGCAGGAGGCAAAAGGAGTGATAAAACGTTTTCACGAGCCATTATTTGATGAGCTTATAGCTGAATTTGCATTGCAAGGAAGTTTGACAATAGATGGAAATCTTTTAAAAGAAGTAAATTTAAAATCAGTTGATGCTAAAGATAAAAATGAGATCAATTATTATTTTAAAAAAATTGATTTGGCTAAAACAGAAAAGCTATTATTCTATGGACTTTAAAAAACAATTCAACATCATTTGAAACTGCTTTTAATGGGGAAAGTCCCCATATAAGGATCAAGAAGCTGGATTAATTAATAATTATGACAAGAGAATATTATGTTTGCCAGTATAAATTAAAAAATAAAAATTGTTACCTTATCTGGTATTCAGATGATATAGATGGTGTCTACAAGAATAGTGATGAAGTTATTTTTGCTTTTAATAGTAAATTTCAACTAACTAAATATGCAGATGAAGAAGGGGGTGTAATAAATGAGAATTCTTCTAGCTTGCATGATTTAGATATGACATTGAATTTTTAAAATAGTAAATCATTCAAGGTGAATTGTGAAAATATATTAGCAGTTTGGAATTTATTTACCGATGTATCTTTTTCAGCAAAGCATAGTTTTTTGGGAGATAGCAAATTAAGATTAATTCGTAAAATCTATGATAAAATATTTTGGGGTAATAATCTTCCCGCAATAACACCAAAGAATGAGAAATACATTCCAGTCTGGGAGAAAAGTGAAATAAACAAGATAAAGGAAATTCTTTTGCAAGGCTATCAAATTTTTGAAAAAGTTATTAAAAATTATAGCCAATAAATTACTGAACAAATTTCCCTAAAAGTCTAGACTATTCTGTTGTTAGCCTTAAATTTAAAAATGAAAAAATTGATTGAATTACAAAATTTTATAAATCACCATTCATGTTTACCGATTCGATTATCGAAGAGTTGGTTATAAAAAATAATGGTGAAACTACTACTGCAAATTTAATTGTCAGAAAACATGGCACCAGTATATTCTGAAATGGGAGAATTATGGTTTAAATCAAAAGAAATTAATTTGATAGAAATTTAATTGTTGAAATATTGAAACAAATGACTGATTAACATTCGTTTGATGTAACAATCACCCAGTTTCCCCTTCCAAAATACCCCTTTTTTGTGCTATAATGTTCAGATATAATTTATTGTTTCTATGGAAGATAAAACTGAGAAGAAAGTCGAAGAAAAAGCTGAAACTAAACCTATTGAATCCAAAGAAAATTTTTTGAAAGGTAATCTCTTAAAAGCTTTTGTTTTTGCTGTTTTGGCTGTTTTAGCCATTGTTGGTACTTTTTATTTTGAATCTGTTTATGTAGACGAAGCTTTTGTACAAGAAAATAGTTCAACTAAGCTTCTTGTTCCACAAAATGTGATCATGAATTCTGATGCTGTTATAGAATTAACAGATGCGGATGGTTATTTATATAATATGAAAGAAGGGCGGCTTTGGGCTGATTTTTCTATTTCTAATGCTGATACGAATATTTGGATTGAAAATATAGTGTTGATACCTAGAAATGCTACTTTTGATTTGAATTATACTGGTACAAAGGTTGAACTAGCGGTTTATAGTGGTGATGTTTATGTTGGTTTTTGGCCTGATGAGGATGTTCCTATGGGTATTATTGATCAATATAGTTCCGGATTTCTAAATTCTTTGCTTGTGCCTGCAGATAGTCAGGTGAAAATGCCTATTAAAAAGATTAATGAAAATTTGCGTCCTCTTTTGACTTCAAAAATTTTGAAGGAATTTAAATATTCTGCAATTCCTCGTTCAGCGAGAGATACTGAATGGGTAAAAGAAAATCAGGCTGAAAGTGATAGAATGGTTATTGCTTATAGACAAAATTATCGTTCAAAAATTCTTGCTGGAGGTGAAGTGGATAAAGATGGATTGCTTAATAAATTTATCTCTTGGTCTATTGAGCATTTGACTTTTGTCCCTGAAAAAAAGAGTGAAGTACAGATGAGAAGAGTGTTTGTTGATTTGGATGCTGCTATTTATTATGCTGTAAATGAAAATCCTGGACAGATGCGCAGTTCTTTGTTGGCTTATCGTCATGCTGCTTCTTCTGTGCTTAAAAAGGATTCTTACCAGATGCAGTTTGATGGATATTTGAGAGATTTAATGGCTTTTGGTCCTGGTGATTTAGAATATGAGGTTTTGTTGTTTTTATTGGATATGAGTGATGCTGGTTCTTATCAAATCTTAGATTTTTATTGGTATAATGTTTATCGTGGTATTGAGCAGGGGCAGATTGAGGCTGAAAAGGCTTTAGATGTTTATTATCAGAGATATAATAGTACTGTTGCTAGTGATGATGAGGAGTATCGTATTTATCTTGCTTATCAGAATCAACTTTTTGATAATCTTTTTCTGCGATCATCTATCTTTTATAAAGATGCTTATTTTGTGATGAAGGAAGGATTTGAATTGGCTTTATTGGATTCTTATTCAAATAAAAGGGATAAGGAGGAGTTGGCTCAATCTTTTGTGGCAAGGAAGATTGATTTTCTAAGACGATTAAAAAAGTATTTTTTCAATGGTGATTTGGAGATTTCAGAGGCAAAGAAGATTTTTAAACGTTTGATTGGGGGGGCTAGAAATCTTTTACCTAAAGATGATGACGGAGGTGTAGCAGTGATTACTCTTTTCCAAAAACAACTTAATGACATTAATGATTTTTGGGGATACCTAAATAGTTCTGAGTATCATGGTCAGCTTTATGGTAGTTCACATGAGGAACGCTATGATGTTTATCTTGATGAAAGAGAAAATATTTTCAGTTTTGTGAATATTCAAGAGGATGTGTTTGGTGAGGTTGTTGAAGAAGTTTTGACCGTTTTTGAGGTAATGGAAGAGGTTGAGAAGGTTTTTGAAGAATATGAAGATGTGTCGGATCTTGAAATTGTTAAAATTGAGGATTCTGCTCAAAGATATATTCCAATAAATGCTGTGTTGGGCGGTTATCCTTTGCAGGCTGATTTTGATAGAGATACTGGAGCTTTAAAGACAGTTTATGTTTATGATGAATTGGTTTCTGATAGAGCTGTGAGAATTGATAATTTATTGCCTTTGTTGCAGAATAAATTTGCAGATTTGGCAGAAGATGTTCTTGAGGATGATGAAGTTACTCTTGAAACTACTGCTCAAAGGACGGCGCGTTTATATATAGCGAGGTTAGTGTCAGATTATGGTTTTGACGTAGAAATTGACGACGTTTCAGTTTTTGATGATGAGAATGCGATTTATAGGGTTGAGAAAGTTATTTATGACGAATATGACAAAGTGGAACTTACATTTGATCTTATTATGAATGGTGAAATTGTGACTCATTTATTTATGACTGTGAATAGGGATCCTAGGGTTATTGATGGGGAATTTACATTTGAAGAATTGGTTGGTCTTGTTGAGGCGGAACGAAATTTCCAGGAAAATGGAGTGGAGTATCTTTTGGAAGCTATGAGAGAGGAAGATGCGATTGAGGCTGAGGCGGTTGAGGTAGAAGCAGAAGAGATGGCGGAAGAGGGAGGGGGGACTGAGGAAATGTCTGATACGATTGAAGATGAAATGGGGGAAAAAACGGATGAGGATTTAGAAGAGGGGGATGAAGAAATAGACGACACTAAAGAGGAGGAGGCGGTAAGCGAGAATGAGGCAAGTAAAGATGCGATAAGTGAATAAAATTCATACTGTGTTATGATTTCCACCTGACAAGGTTTGTCGCTTGTGTTAAACTCGCCCATGAATTTAACATGTAAAATTTTTAGATATGGCTGATGGAGCAAATCAAGATTATTCTGCGGATCAGATACAGGTTTTAGAGGGGTTGACTGCTGTACGAAAAAGACCGGGTATGTATATAGGGACGACTGATGTACGTGGTCTTCATCATTTAATTTGGGAGATAGTTGATAATTCCATTGATGAGGCTATGGCTGGTTTTTGTACTGATATTGATGTGGTTTTACGTGCAGATGGTGGACTTTCTGTGGCGGATAATGGGCGTGGTATACCTGTTGGAAAGCATAAGAAAACTGGTAAATCTGCATTGGAAACTGTTATGACTGTGTTACATGCCGGAGGTAAATTTGGTGGTGGTGGATATAAGGTTTCTGGTGGTTTGCATGGTGTTGGTGTGTCGGTTGTAAATGCTCTTTCAAGTAAAGTAATTGCTGAGGTTTGTCGTGATGGAAAAATTCATACTCAAGAATATCATAGAGGTGATGCTGGTGGTCCTTTGGAAATTGTTGGTGAGACAGCTAAAACTGGTACTACAATTACTTTTTATCCAGATGAAGAAATTTTTGATACTATTGTTTTTGATTTTGAAACTGTTATCAACAGGATGAGGCAACAGGCTTATTTGACTAAAGGGATTACTCTTTCTATTACTGATGAGCGTTCTGATACTCCTTTGAAGTATAGATTTTATTTTGAAGGTGGTGTGAAGTCTTATGTTCAACATTTGAATATTAATAAGGAAAAGATTGGATCACAGGTTTTTTATGTTGAAAAAGAGATGGATGAAGGTTTGGTTGAAATTGCTCTTCAGTATAATGGGTCTTTTCAGGAAAATATTTATACTTTTGCGAATAATATTAATACTGTTGATGGTGGTACTCATTTGACAGGTTTTAAGTCTGCTTTGACTAGAACTATCAACTCTTATGCTCGTTCTACTGATTTGATTAAAGAAAAAGATAAAAATTTAGTAGCTGAAGATGTGAGAGAGGGCTTGACTGCAGTTATTTCAGTTAAACTTGGTGATCCTCAATTTGAAGGGCAAACTAAAGGTAAATTGGGTAATGCTGAGATGAGAACAGCGGTTGAATCTGTTTTTAGTGAGGCTTTATCTGAGTTTTTTGAAGAGAATCCAGCGGATGCAAAATCTATTGTAGGAAAATGTACTTTAGCGGCTAGAGCAAGGATGGCAGCGCGTGCTGCTAGAGATACTGTTATTCGTAAAGGGGCTTTGGAGGGTATGACTTTACCTGGTAAATTGGCAGATTGTTCTAGTAAGGTTCCGGCAGATAGTGAACTTTTCATAGTCGAGGGAGATTCTGCGGGTGGTTCTGCCAAGCAAGGAAGAGATAGGCATATTCAGGCAATTTTACCTTTGAGAGGTAAGATCTTGAATGTTGAACAAGCCAGACTTGATAGAATTCTTTCTAATAATGAAGTTAAAAATTTGGTAATTGCTCTTGGAGTTGGTATAGGTGAGAGTTTTGATATTGAAAAATTGCGTTATCATAAAGTTGTTATTATGACGGATGCTGATGTTGATGGTGCGCATATACGTACTTTGATTTTGACTTTATTTTATAGGTATTTTAAAGAATTGGTTGAAAATGGGTATATCTATATTGCTCAACCTCCTTTGTATAAAGTTTCTCAAGGAAGAAAAGCTAAATATGCATTTTCGGATGAGGAGAGGGATGATATTATAAAAGGGTTTAAATCAGAAGCTAAACATTCTATTCAGCGTTATAAAGGTCTCGGAGAAATGAACCCTGAACAATTGTGGGAAACTACTATGGATCCGGAGAATAGATTGATGTTGAGAGTGACTATTGAGGATGCAGAAAGAGCTGATGCGGTGTTTAATACTTTGATGGGATCAGAGGTGATGCCAAGGAAGAAATTTATACAAGCTTATGCAAAGAAGGTTAAAAACCTTGATATTTAGGTTTTTGTCCCTATAATGTCTTCATTAAATAAATAATTACGCAAGGGAAGGAGGTGATATCAATATGAAAGTTACAGTTTGGAAAAATGAGAAGGAGTCTAATGAACGTTGTATTACACGTTTTAACAAGATGGTTCAAGCCAGTCGAAAGATTCTAAAAGTGCGTACTTCACGTTACCACAAAAGAAAACCTACCAGACGTATCGTCCGTGATGGTGCGGTTATGCGTGACCATTACAGGGCTATTCGTCAAAAGAGAGCTTTTCATTAGTACACAATTTAAATAGAGCTTCTAGTTTAGGAGCTCTATTTTTTTATTCGTTTATGATTAAAGATTTATTAAAACAAGGTGTTGAATTTTTGGATGGGCGTGATGGTGCTTTGCTAGATGTTGAGCTTATTTTGGCTTTTGTTTTGGGGGTGGATAAGGAGTATTTGATTATAAAATCTGATGAAGAGACAGATGAAGGATTGGAATGTCTTTTTTATGATTATATAAAGCGTGTGAAAGATGGTGAGCCGATTGCTTATATTATTCAAAATAAAGAATTTTATGGTTTGGATTTTTATGTGGATGGGCGTGTTTTAATACCGCGACCTGAAACTGAGAGGTTGGTTGAAAAAGTGATTGAATATCTTGAGCAGAATTTTGATGAAACTAGGCGAATGAGAGTGTTGGATGTTGGTACTGGTAGTGGCAATATTGCTGTATCTGTTGCTAAATATTTTATGGATCAAGGTTTGGATATTATAGATGAGGTTAGGGCTTTGGAATTTGATGAGGCTGCTGCTGAAGTTGCGCGAATCAATGTTTCTCAACATGGAGTTGATCATTTGGTGAATGTTTTTCAAAGTGATTTATTGGAAGCGGTTGAGGATGGAGAAGAATTTGATGTAATTGTTGCGAATTTGCCTTATATAGGCGAGGTTAAGAATCATTTTGTTTCTGCTTCGGCTGAAAAATATGAACCTAATGTTGCTTTATTTGGTGGTCATGGTGGATTGGAATTGTACAATAAAATGTTTCAAGATTTAACTGAGCGTGGTATTTCGGCTGGGCTTATAACTGGTGAATTTGGTTTTGCTCAGGGAAAAGAAATGGGAGAGTTGTTGAGTAAATATTTTGATCAAAGATGGAGAATTGAGAAGGATTTGGCAGGAATAGATAGACTTTTTGTTATTACTAGGTAAAATTATTTTATGTTATCAAAGCTAGAAAAATTAGAAAATGAGTATAAAGAGATTCAGTTGAAACTTGGTGACCCGGCTATTATTTCTAATCAATCTGAATATACGAAATTATCTCGTAGGTACAAATCTTTAGAAAAAGCTGCTGATTTGGCTTCTAGATATAGAACTGTTATTGAATCAAAAACTGAGGCTGAAGAGATTTTGTCTGAAGAGTCTGATTCAGAAATGAAAGAATTAGCTCAGGATCAATTGAAGGAGGCTAATGCTTCTTTGATTAGTTTGGAAGAAGAGGCGAAGATTGAATTAATTCCAAAAGATCCGGATGATAATAAAGATTGTATTATTGAGATTAGGGCTGGTGCAGGCGGAGATGAGGCTGGTATTTTTGCTGGTGAGCTTGCACGAATGTATATGAAATTTGCTGAGAATAATGGTTTAAAGGTGGAATTAATGAATAAAAGTGAGGGGTCTCCTGGGGTTATAAAGGAAATGGTTTTTGCTATTAGAGGTGAATTTGCTTATGGTAGGATGAAATATGAAAGTGGAGTTCATCGTGTTCAAAGAATTCCTGTGACGGAAAGTCAGGGGAGAGTTCATACTTCTACTTCTTCGGTGGCGGTTTTGCCTGAGGCTGAGGATGTGGATATTGATATTCAAGATGCTGATTTAAAGGTAGATGTTTTTAGGGCTAGCGGACCTGGTGGACAATCTGTTAATACTACAGATTCAGCAATTCGTTTAACTCATATTCCTACTGGAATTACAGTAAGTTGCCAGGATGAAAAATCTCAATTGAAGAACAAAAATAAGGCAATGAAAATTTTACGAACTAGACTTTATGATGCTGAAAAAGATCGTTTGGCAAAAGAAAGAGGTGAAGAAAGATTAAATCAGATTGGTACTGGTGATAGAAGTGAAAAAATTCGTACTTATAATTTTCCGCAGGATAGAGTTACTGATCACAGAATTAAGGTGAGTTGGAGTAACCTTCCTGGTCTTTTAGATGGTGCTATTGAGGATGTTGTTGAGCAACTAACTATGGCTGATCAAGAAAAGAAATTAGAGAATTTGAATGATGAATAAATGCAAACAATGTGATGTTGATTTAGTTTTCAGTTCTGAAGATTTAGCGGTTTTTGAACGATTTTCTGTGCCGGCTGCAAAATTATGTGCAGATTGTGGTCATCAAAGACGCTTGGCTTTTAGAAATGATTGGAATTTGTATAAAAGTAGTTGTGATTCATGTAAAAAATCCATTATTACTTTTTATCATCCTGATTCTGATTTAGTTGTTTATTGTCCTGAATGTTGGTGGAGTGATAAATGGAGTGCTACTGATTATGGAATGGATTATGATTTTGAAAAATCGCTTTTTGAACAATTTTCTGAGTTGCAGAAAAAGGTTCCTTTATTGAGCAATACTGTAATTAATTCTGTAAATTCTGAGTACAATGCTTTCTGTGTTGATACTCGCAATTCCTACAAATGTGCAAGAGTTGGGGATAGTGAGGAGGTTTATTATTCCTATTTAGTTCTGCATTGTGAGAGAGTGATGGATTGTTATAACGTGAGTGGTAGCCAAGATCTTTATGAATGTGTTGATTGTTTTAATGCTAATAACTGTTACTTTTCTCAGTTGTGTCAAAATTCTAGTGGTCTGCGTTTTTGTTATGACATGATAGGTTGTCATGATTGTTTTGGTTCTGTTGGTTTGAGAAATGTTCGTTATTATTTTTTTAATGAAAAATGTACTAAAGAACAGTATGAAGAAAAATTGAAACAATATTCTTTTGCTAGTCAAAAAAACCTAAGAGGGCTTTACGAAAAATTTTATCATAATTTCGTTGTTCAGAAGCCAATACGTAACGATGTTATTATTAATTCTGAAAATTCTACTGGTAATTATATTCAAGAATCAAAGGATGTTAATTATTCTTTTGATGTTGAAAAAACTGATACATGTAGTGATTCTTGGGGTGTGCAATATTCTAATGATGTATATCGTTGTAATTTTATTTATTATGCTGAAAATTGTTATGAAAATATTTCTAACTCGAAAAGCCAAAATATTAAATTCACTTTTTGTGCTTTAGGTGGTTGTTATAACCTGACTTATTGCATGCTTTGTTTTAATAATTCTCATGATTGTTTTGCTTCGCTTTCTTTGAAACATAATCAATATTGTATTTTGAATAAAGAATATTCGAAAGAGGAATATGAGGTTATGGTGAAAAAGATTATTGAGCATATGGGGGGAGGGAAGGATGTGAGCCCTCCTACGGAGGATTCAATATCTTCGGATTCGCCTAGGCTCGTCTCGAATTCAATTGAATGGGGAGAGTTTTTTCCTATTGAATTATCTTTATTTGCCTATAATGAAACACCATCTCAAGAATATTTTCCTCTTTCAAAAGATGAGGTTGAAAGTATTGGAGGTAGATGGTTGTATTCTGATAAGAAATGTTATTTAGAGCAAAGTTATGAAGTTCCTGATTTTATTGGTGATGTTGGTGATGATATTTTGAGTGAAATATTGGCTTGTAATGATTGTGGTAAAAACTATAAATTGCTACGGAAGGAACTGGAATTTTATAGGCGACACAAGATATCAATACCGAGTAAATGTCCACATTGTCGTCATTTAGATAGGGTGAAATTGCGAAATCCAAAGAAACTTTGGAAACGTAATTGTGCGAAATGTGATTTGAGTTTGGAAAGTACTTATGAACCTGATAGACCCGAGTCATTATATTGTAAGAGCTGCTATTATAAGGACAGATATTAGTTCTCAGTGAAATGGCAACCTAATGATTTTTTGCGTTTTGCTGCTGCTTTTAAAATTTCTAAACTGCTTGTTATCATATTGCGTGTCTCAGCAAGTTCCTGATTTGTGCCTTCTATTTTTTTTAATTCAGCGGAAATTTTTTCCAGTTTTGGAATAGCTTTGTTTTTGATTTTGTTGGGATTACGAATTATACCAGCATAGCCCCACATGATTTTTTGAATTTTGATTTTATAGTTAATTTTTTCGGATGATAGTTTTTGTTTCTTTGCGATTATTTGTTTGTTGTTTGTGCTTATTTTTAGATTTTCGCTTATTTGGTTACTAAAAACTAAAGCTTCTAGTAATGAATTTGAAGCTAAGCGATTTGCTCCATGTACTCCTGTGCAAGTTACTTCTCCAAATGCAAATAAATTTTTCACACCAGTTTGTCCTTTTAAATCTGTAACTATTCCACCGCATTGATAATGGGCTGCTGGAGTTATTGGTATTAAATTTTCTGACATGTTATAACCGTATTTTTTGAGTTTAGCGAAAATTTGAGGAAAGCGTTTTTCTAGAAATCTTTCTGACTTATGTCTTATGTCTAGATAAACTGGCCCATTTTTTAGTTCTCTATAAATTTCTCTGGCGACTATATCTCGAGGTGCTAAATCTTCTAATGGATGTTTCCCTTTCATAACTCTTTCTTTTTTGTGATTCAAAATTTTTGCACCTTCTCCTCTTACTGTTTCAGATATTAAAAATCTTGGTGAAGTTTTTTTGACAAAGGCAGTTGGATGGAACTGAATGAATTCCATATTTTCCACTTTACAACCAGCTCGTATTCCCATGGCTATTCCGTCTCCTGTGGCAATTTTAGGATTAGTTGTATTTGAATAGATTTGTCCTAGTCCTCCTGTTGTTATGATAGTTTGATCAGCGAATATATTTTGAATTTCATTTGTTTTAATTATCTGACACCCATAGCATATTTTATTTTTTGAAATTAAATCTAATGCGAATGCGTTTTCTAAAACTGTTATATTTGGATGTTCTTTTATTCGTTTAACTAGAATTTTTTCTATTGCTTTGCCAGTGTAATCTCCTACATATGCTATGCGTTTTTGATGGTGTCCGCCTTCTCGAGTTAATTTTAATTCACCTTTTTCGTTTTCAAATTCCACACCAAGATCAATTAAACGATATATGGCTGAAGGAGAGTGCTTTACCATAAATTCTACTGCTTTTTTATCGTTGTGATATGAGCCTGCTTTCAAAGTATCTTCAACATGTTTTTTGTAATCATCAGTTTTGTCTAAAACTGCAGCTATACCTCCTTGAGCATAATTTGTGTTTGAATCGATTATCTTTTTTTTTGTAACAATTATAACTTCTCCTTTTTTTGCAGCATGTAGAGCAAAATTAAGTCCTGATATTCCTGAACCTATAACTAAAAAATTACTTTGCATTTTCTAATGTGGTTAGATCATTCCAGAATGTTTGGTAACTTTTCGATACGCATTCAGGGTCTTCTATTGTTAAACCTGGTATGAGGTCTCGTATAATCGCAAAACACATTGCCATTCTGTGGTCATCATATGTTTTGATTTTTATGTTCTTATTTAATAAGGTGTTTTTGTTTGAGAAATCACCATTTATTTCTATGTAATCTGTTCCGATTTTCACTTTAACTCCCAATTTTGTGAGTTCGTTTTCCAAGGCTTGTAATCTATCAGTTTCTTTGATTCGCAAATTTGGAATGTTTGTGATTTTGCTGCTGCCTGTCGTGAACGCTGCTAATACAGCAAAAGTCATTACTAGATCGGGAGTTGCGTTCATGTCTATTTCTCCTAGGGCTTGTAACGTTTCTGGTCCTTGAATAATTGTTCCTATTTTAGTTGATGTTATTTCGCATCCCATTTTTTCCAAATAATCTAAAAATTTTATATCTCCTTGTATTGAATCTCTATGTATGTTTTCCAATAACACTTTTTTGTTTGGATGTAAGGCTGCATATGCTGCTATGTATGATGCAGAAGATGCGTCGCTTTCTATTGTATATTGTGATGCTGATGTGATTTTTTGGGGGAGAACTTTAAAATTTTTATAGTTGTTGTTTATGGTTTCTATTCCAAATTGCTGCATGATTTTTATGGTCATGTCCACATAAGGTTTTGAACAAAGTTCGTCTTCTATGTTGATTGTTATGCCATTTTCTGTTGCAGCTGCAATCATTAGGATTGCTGATATGTATTGGCTGCTGATGTCTCCTGATAATGCTATTGTTCCTCCTTTTGGTTTCTGTGTTGCGATTTTCACGGGTGGGCAGCCTTTTGTGCTTTTTACATTTGCACCTAAGGAATTAAGTGCTTTTTCTAATTCTGCAATTGGCCTTTCCCTCATTCTTTTGTCTCCATCTATTATAAATGGTTTTTCTAATAAAGTTGCAAGTGCGGTTATGAACCTGGTAGTTGTGCCAGCATTGTGTGTATATATTTCAGTTTTTGTTTTTAGATCTTTTAATGCTTGTATCATGTATTCACAATCGCTTGATTTTGCAAGATTTTCGATTTTTGGTTCAGATTTTGCTAAAGCAGCAAGAATTAAAACTCTGTTGCTTATGCTTTTTGAACCTGGAACTTTAATCTTTGTTAACATTTTTCTTCGTGAATAATTACTTTTCCTATAGAAGTAGGAATTATTAGTTTGATTTTATTTCCTTGTTTTTTCTTGTCGTTAGAGATGTCTTTTAGCGTTGGTTTTTTCATGGTCGTTGTCGGAAGGTCTGCGCTTTTTAAAAGTTTCCGAATTCTCTCTGACTCTTCTTTTTTTATTAAACCTTTTTCTACCGCTATTTTGTTGATAAGAACCATGCCTATGCTTATTGCAAATCCGTGTAGAAGGCTGTAGTTTGACATTTTTTCTAGTGCGTGGCCATAAGTGTGTCCGTAATTTAATATCATTCGTTCTCCCGATTCTTTTTCATCTGCTTCAACTATCTCTGCTTTTATTTCTACTGAACGTTTTATTATTTTGTTAATTGTGGTTTCTTCTAATTCTAGTATGTCTTCTATGTTTTTTTCCAAATATTCAAATAATTTTTTATCACGAATTACTCCATATTTTATTATTTCAGCTAAACCGCTGCGTACTTGTTTTTGGGCTAAAGTTTTTAGATATGAAATGTCTATGAACACTGCTTTTGGTTGAGTAAATGTTCCTAATAAATTTTTTCCAGAATTTAAATCTACCCCGGTTTTGCCTCCTACGCTTGAATCTACCATTGCAAGTAATGTTGTAGGAATTTGTATAAATGGTATTCCTCTCATATATATGGACGCGAGGAATCCAGCGATGTCTCCTGGTATTCCGCCTCCCAATGCTATGATTGCATCTTGTCTGTCAATTTTTTTTTCTATCATAGCTTCGGCAAGTTTTTCTACTGTACTTAAATGCTTAGATTTTTCTCCAGCTTCAAATGAGAATAATTCAGCTATAATCCCTTCTTTTTCTAATGATCTTTTTAACTTATGTCCATAAAGTTTTAATACTTTTGAATCTGTTATGATAGCATATTTATTTCCGTATTTGGCTTTTTTTAATAAAGCAGGGATTTTTAAAGCAATACCTTTTTTGATGATTATTTCGTATGAATGATCTTCTGATTTTTTAAGTTTAAGCTTGACCATCTAGTTCTTTGTTAAGTGCTTTTACTAATGGTTTTAAGTTCTCATATAATTTGCCAAATGTTTTTGGTGTTAATTGTTGTTGTGCATCGCATTTAGCTGATGCAGGATCTGGGTGTACTTCTATCATGAATCCATCTGCACCTGCTGCTATTCCAGCTTTAGTCATTGGTCCAACTAAGCTACGTTTTCCTGTTCCATGACTTGCGTCAACAATAATTGGTAGATGGCTTAGTTCTTTTACAATTGGAATTGTAGCAATCGCGAGAGTGTTTCTAGTTATTTTTTCAAATGTTCGTATACCTCTTTCACAAAGAATAACGTTTGGATTTCCATTTGAAAGAATGTATTCGGCTGCCAAAAGTAATTCTTCAATTGTTCCTGTCATTGATCTTTTTAGCATAACCGGTTTTTTTGTTTTTCCGATTTCTGTTAAAAGTGGATAATTTTGCATATTTCTTGCACCAATTTGTAGGATATCAGCTTTTTCACAGACTTTATCTAAGTCACGAACATCTAATACTTCTGTAATTATTGCCATGCCGTGTTTGTCTGCGGTTTTTCTTAATATCTCTAAACCTTCTTCACCAAGCCCATTAAATGCATATGGTCCTGTTCTTGGTTTGAAAGCACCTCCACGTAATATTTTCACTCCCATTGCCGCAAGGTCTGCAGCAGCTTTATCCATTTGTTCAACGGACTCTACTGCGCATGGTCCTGCCATTGATATTACTTGTGTTTCATCTCCTATTCGCATTCCATTTACTTCTATAATAGTTTTTTCAGGTTTGGTTTCTAGACTTACAAGTTTGTAAGGTTTAAGAACTCGCATTACTTTTTCTACACCCGGAAGTGATTCGAAATGTCCGATGTTTATATCTCTTTCTTCACCTATTACTGCAATTACGGTTCGTTCTACGCCGTACATTGGTACTGGTGTGAGTTTACGATTTTCAATTTCTTTAATTATATTGTCGGCTTGTTCTCTTGGAATGCCGGCTTTCATTACGATTATCATTTTTAAATTTAGTTAATAAAAAGGTTAATAAAAATAACTCGAGGTTTCTGGTCCTTGAGCATGAGATTTCGAGTAAATTGTCTCTCATGCCCTTATCTAAAGTTATAAAAGAAAGCCCATCTAAAGAAGTTGTTTTTTGTCTTAGCTGTTTGTGGGTTTCTATTTAGCATAAGTTCTTAATTTGGTAGCCTAATTGTATTGATATGATATGATTTTGTCAATAATCGGGATTTTACTATAAAAAATATGTTAATTGATACACATGCTCATCTGATGGATTCTCAGTTTGATGATGATTTAGAAGAAGTTTTACTTAGAGCTCAAAAATCAGGTGTTACGCGTATTATTAATGTTGGTTGTGGTTTAGATTTTTCTGATAAATCGCTTGAAATGTCTGAGAAATACGATTTTTTATATGCAACTATTGGCTTGCATCCGTATGATGCAGGTGATTGTTCTGATGCTTTGATGGGGAAGTGGAAAGGTTTGATTAAAGAGAATAAAAAAATTGTAGCCGTGGGTGAAACTGGTTTGGATTATGTAAAAGCAAAAGTATCAGCTGAAGTTCAAAAAGAATCTTTCAGGAAGCATTTGGAATTGGCGCGTGAAACCTCTTTGCCAGTTATCGTGCATAATAGAGATGCTAATGCTGATGTTTTGGCAACTCTTCAGGAATTCCCTGAAGTTGAAGCTGTTTTTCATTGTTATGGCTCTAATTTGGAATTTGCAAAGCAGATTTGGTCTGCTGGTTATACAACTTCTTTTACAGGCATTATAACTTTTCCGAATGCTAGTGAATTGAGAGAGGTGGTGAAAGCTGTTCCTATGGATAAGTTTTTCTTGGAAACAGATTGTCCTTATTTAGCGCCACAATCTTATAGAGGGGAAAGGAATGAACCTTCTTATGTTGTTGAAATTGCCAAGAAGGTAGCTGAATTAAAGAGGCTGACTTTTGAAGAAATTGCTGAGACTTCAACTAAAAATGTTGAAGCTTTTTTTAAGCGAATTAGTGTTAAAAAACTTGGAAAGCTGACTTGATAGCTGTTGTTATTTCTTTAAACTGTTCTGGGCTTATAACTTTGTTTAGTCCCATTTTTTTTGATTCTTTTTCACGTTTGTCTTGATGGCATACCTTACGTAACTCTCCTGAAAGACCTGCTTCTCCGAAAACTATTGAATCTGATTGTAGTGGTTTTTTTAGTAAAGAAGAGGCTATTGCAGATATAATTGCTAAATCTGCTGCTGGTTCTGTTAGCTTTATTCCTCCGACTATATTAACAAATACATCTTGATTTTGAAGATTGAGTTTGCAGTGTTTTTCTAAAACAGCTATTAAGATTTGGAGTCTGTTTAGATCAAACCCATTTGCTGTGCGTTTGGGATATCCAAAGTGACTAGTAGAAGTTAAGGCTTGAACTTCTACTAAAAATGGACGTGTTCCTTCTATGGCTACGGTTATTGCTGATCCTATTGCATTTTCTTTTCGTCCTTCAAGAAATTGTTTTGATGGATTTTTGACTTCTTCAAGTCCATTTGCATTCATTTCAAAAATCCCGACCTCTGAACATGAACCAAATCG
>CAYORB010000013.1:18563-27214 GCA_964406295.1 uncultured Candidatus Peribacteria bacterium
TCTGGTTTTTCTGCCTCAATTGTGGCTAGAATACTTTCCAGATTAAATTCATTAATTGCAGATAATTTTGCTGCTGATAGTTTTAATCTCTGTGCTCGTCCAGCTATTTGTTCTATGGATTCTTCTCCTGACACTAGTAATACTTTTCTTTCTTTTCCAAAATTATGTGCAATTTGGAGGGTAAGTGTTGATTTACCTATACCTGGTTCTCCACTTAAAAGTATTAAACTTCCCGGAAGTATACCTTCTCCTACAACACGATCAAATTCACTTATTCCACTTGAAATCTTATTTCTTTTAATCTTTGTTTGTACAAGATTTACAGGTGTTTGTGCTTGTATTTTTCTGGCAGTTTTCGAAAGTTTTGCTGCCTTACCTATATTTATTACATCTTCTTCCATGCTATTCCAGGCATTGCAAGAGCTGCATTGACCGGACCATTTTCCGTTTTGTTTTTTGCACTGACTGCAGATGTAGACTGTTTTTAGCTTCATTGGGCCCAAATGAACGATAATTACATCCCCAGTATAGGTGAGTATAACCTCACCGTCAAGACTTAATTTTTAAATACTCTTTTTCATATAGCTTTGCCATCTGTTGTGCTCCGAAATATTTTATTACTCTTTTATACCCGGCTTCACCCATTTTCATCCTTTTTTCTGGTGATTCTATTAGTTCTATAATGGCATTACTTAGTTCTAATGAATTTTCTGGTTCAACCAAAATCCCTGTTTCTCCATTTTTTACAATTTCCGGTATTCCTCCTACTTTTGTGGCTATAATTGCCAAACTGTTTATCATAGCTTCTGCGTTTACTAACCCAAAGGCTTCTCTTTTAGAGGGGAGTATAAATAGGTCTGAGCTTTTTAGGATTTGTGGAATTTTTTTTTGTTTTCCCAGAAAAGTGATATGTTTTTCCAGTTTCAATTTTTTTGCTAATTTTTCTGATTTGTCTCTATCTGGCCCGTCTCCTGTGAGTACCAGCTTTATATTAGGGTATTTTTTGGACACATTTGATATTGCTGTTATTAAAAAATCTATACCCTTTCTTTCGTGTAATTCTGCAACTGTACTGATAATAAAAGTATCATGTTTTGCCCAAAATAATTTTTCTTTAACTTCATTTCTCTCCTTATTTGTAAATCTTAAGGATTGTGATTGCCACCACTCTATGTCTATACCATTTTTGATTACATGGACTTTTGATTTATGTTTAGGATATATGTGGCTTAGTATTTTTCGGTTATTTTCTGATACTGTGATTATTTTATTTGTTTTTTTGAGAGCTGATTTTTTGAAAATATTTTTAAAGTACGGTAGAGGAAATGGATCGTGTTCTGTAGTGATTATTGGTATTTTGCTTGAGTTTGCAGCTAAAAAACCGTAACGGCAGCTTGCCGGATTCCAAATATGTGCATGAAATATGTCGATTTCTTTCTCTTTTATGATTTTTCTTAATTGTGTGTAATGACGAGGGTCATGTTTATGTTTTACTTCTAGACGTATTACTTGAATGTCTTCTTTTTTGAATTTTTCGCACCAATTGTTTAGTTGTCTAAAATTACTACATGCAAGGATTGGTTTAAATTTTTCTTTATTGAGAAATTTTGCCAATAAGAACATTTGTAATTCTGCTCCTCCAGTTTGAGGGGTGTCAGTGTAAAATAAGATATTTTTCATATCTGAAGTATATCAATGATCTTCGGACTTGCAACCATGGGTAAGAAATGATAGTTTTTTCAGGAATATGGGTCAGTAGCTCAGTTGGTAGAGCATCCGGCTCTTAACCGGCAGGTCCAGGGTTCAAATCCCTGCTGACCCACCATATTCTTTCTTTTTGTGGTAGATTGTCTTTATGAAAATACTAATCATTGGTGCAGGTGCGGCTGGGATGATGGCGGCTGCTAGGGCGATTGAGCTTGGGGCTGATGTAGTTTTGGTTGAAAAGAATGCCATACTTGGGCGAAAGGTTTTACTATCTGGTGGTGGGCGTTGTAACCTGACCACTACTGTTTCTGATGTAAAAGAGTTGATGAGATCTTATCCCAGAGGATCACGATGGTTGCGTTTTGCGATGTATGAATTTGGGCCGGAAAGGGTTTATTCTTGGTTTGAGGAAAAAGGTGTTCCTTTGAAGGTTGAGGGTAGTAAGGTCTATCCAAAGTCTAACAAAGGAAAAGATATTACTGCGATTTTTGATAAGATTTTTGCTAAAGAAAAGTTTGATTTGTTTTTGAAGACAGCTGTAACAGATGTTAAAAAAGAAAAAGGAAAATTTATTGTAAATCTTTCTGATGGAAAGGTAATTGAGTCTGATAAATTGATTATTACTACTGGGGGACATGCTTATAGATGTACTGGTTCTACAGGTGATGGTTATGACTTTGCTCAAAAATTGGGACATAGTATTACCTCTTTGAAAGCTACGTTAACCTCATTTTTAACTGCTGAAAAATGGGTGAAAGATTTGGCTGGTGTTAGTTTTGAGAAAGTGAAATTTAAGCTGGTGGGGGAGAGAGGGTATGAATTTTCTGGTCCATTTCTTTTTACGCATAAAGGTGTTAGCGGGCCTGCGATATTTGCTTTATCTGCAATGTCGGCATTTGAAAATTGTGATGAAAAGACTCCTTTGAAATTGTTTATCGATTTTGTGCCAAGCATTAATCGTGAGGAATTGCAAAAACAGATTAAAAATAAAATGGAAGAGAATCCTCAGGTTGTGGTTTTGAAAAATTTGAGAAAATATGTGTCTAAATCCCTTTTGTCTTTGATTTTTCAGTTATTGCAAATTGATGGAAATAAAAAATCTGCTGAGTTTGGGAAGAAAGATTTGAATAAATTTGTGGAAAGTTTGAAGAATTTTGAATTAAATCTTGTTGAACGGACTCCTGGTTCTGAAATTGTGACTGCTGGTGGAGTGGATCTTTCTGAGATTGATAATAAAACTATGGAATCAAAAATCTGTCCTGCTTTGTATTTTGCAGGTGAAATAATGGATGTTGACGGTTTTACTGGGGGATATAATTTACAGATTGCATGGGCAACGGGGAGATTGGCTGGTGAGAGCGCAGCTGGCGGAAAAATTGATTGATTTTGTAATCCATCCATATATGTCGTTTTTCTATAGGTTTTTTTAGTATGATTCCTTTGAAATTTGTGCAACGGCTAAGTGCAACATAGACTTGTCCGTGGGCAAAAGCCCCTCTTCCTATATCAATAATCACTTTATCAAAAGTTTTACCCTGACTTTTGTGAATAGTTACGGCCCAAGCTAGGCGCAATGGAAATTGTCGGAATGAACCAACTATTTCTGTGTTAATTTTTTGTTTTTCTTCGTCATAAACGTATTTGTTGATATTCCAAGTATGTTTTGCGATTTTCACTGTTCTTCCTGTGTTTAATTCTATGATTAGAACATCGTCACTTTCTTGAAGATCAAATTCTATAGCTGTTATTCTGCCTATGCTTCCATTTACCCAGCGGCCAACGGGGTCGTTGCTTAGCATCATTATTTGAGCACCTATTTTTAATTCTAAATCTTCTAAGGTTGGTAAATTTCTCTGGCTGAAATCACCTTCTGTTTCACCCCAGAAACTTTCTGATTTAGTTTTTAATTTTGCTAATTCTTCACTGTTTTTTTTGTTTGCTGCTGCGTTTGTTGTTGTGAGGGTTATCACGAAATCTTCAGGTTCGAGTTCTGGTTTATATCGTTGATTTAATTCCATTAAATCTTTGTAATTAATACTGTTGTCTCGGATTTTGTTTAATAATTGAATAAATTGATTGTCTTTTTGCCTATATACTTTTTCCAATTCTAAAAATTCCACATCAAAATTCCCTAAAGATTTTGCAGAGAAAAAATAAGGACTGCTATAATGTGTTTGGAAAATTTTGCGTTCTTCGTGACCTGCGACCACTGGTGGTAATTGATATAGATCTCCAATGAAAACCATTTGAATTCCTCCAAATGGAAGAGTGTTTTCTCCCCTGTGATAGCGAAGAGAAACATCGATACAGTCTAAGAGATCAGCTCTTAACATTGAAGCTTCATCAATTATTATCATATCTAGTTCTTGAACTAATTTCTTCTTTTTCCCGGATAATTTATGTTCAAGTACTTTGTCCGGAGTTACGTTTGGTGGAATTAGAAAAAATGAATGAATAGTTTGCCCTTGAACGTTCAATGCTGCTACGCCTGTTGGTGCTAGTACTGCTACTTTCTTTTTTGTAATTTCTTTGAAATGTTCTAAAAGTGTGGATTTTCCAGTTCCGGCTTTTCCTGTTATGAAAAGGCTTTTATCTGATTGTTCAAGTAATTTTAGGGCTTGTTCGAACTGTTTGTTGATTTCTATTTTATTCATGTGTAGGGATGATAGCATGGGGTGTGCTTATGTCGAAAATTATTTATATACTTGAAAAAAGACTGGAAGATCGTTATTTTTTAGCCATATGACTAAAAATACTGGAATACCACCAAAGGAAATACTGCCTTCCTTGTTCCGTTCTAATATGTTGCGGATGATTCTAACCAAGCATATTGAGCTCAATAAGGCCGTTGATATGAAGGCTAATATGCTTATGACTGCTGCGTCTATTGTTATAGCTGTATTGGTTACTGGTTTTGAGACTACTGATTTGGTTGGAGCTATTATTATTTTGATTACTTCGCTTTTGGCGATTATTTTTGCGATTTTAGTGATAATGCCTAGGCCTTATCATGATAGGACTTATGAAAAAACCAATTTTTTATATTTTCGATCTTTTAATGCTCTTTCTGAAGATGAGTATGTGAATGGGTTTAAAGAGCTTATGTCGAATAAGGAAGCGATGTATGAGCAATATATGCGTGATATTTATAGATACGGTAGTATTACGATTTGTAAAAAATATAGATTGCTTCGTATTGGCTTGATGTCGTTTTTAACTGGCCTTTCTTTAGGTGGTGTTTATTTCCTTGTGCGATTTCTTTAATATATTGTATATATGACTTCTCAAATTCAAGAATTTTTGGCTCGTGGTCTTGGGCAGCATACTGTCTATGATTTTGTTTTAGCTTTTTTTATTTTTTTACTTATTTTTGTTGGTTTTCATTTGTTTAAAACTGTAGTTATTCATAGATTGAAAAAATTAGCGGAGCGTACTAAAACTACGATTGATGATCAATTAATTCATATTTTAGATAATATTCCTCAGTATTTTTATTATGTGGTTGCTCTTTATTTTCCTTTGAAATTACTTATTTCGAATGAATCTGTACTTAAATTTATAAATGCTGTTTTTATAATTGTTTTGGTGTATCAAGCAGTTAAAGTGCTTCAGTCTTTGATAGCCTATGCCTTAAGCGGTGTTGTTACGAAGAATGGAGATAGAAAAAGTACGACGTTTCATGGAGTTAAGTTGCTTGTGAATTTTATATTATGGTCTGTTGCGGTGCTATTGGTACTGTCAAATCTTGGATTTGACATAACTTCTTTGGTAGCCAGTTTGGGAATTGGAGGTATTGCAATTGCCTTAGCTGTACAGAATGTTTTGGGTGATATTTTTGCTTCTTTTTCAATTTACTTTGATAGACCTTTTGAAATAGGGGATTATATTGTGGTTGGTGATCATGATGGAAATGTTGAAAAAATTGGTTTAAAAACTACCAGATTGAGGACTCTTCATGGTGAGGAATTAGTAATCTCAAATAATGAACTTACTAACTCTCGTATTAGCAATTATAAAAAGATGAGTACTAGACGTGAGGTTATAACTCTAGGTCTTGAGTATTCCACAAGTAATGCGAAGATTAAAAAGGCTAAAGAGATTATGATTGAAGCTGTTAAGTCTGTTAAGGATGTGGAATTTGAACGTTGTTTTTTTAATAATTTTGGCGTACATTCTTTGGATATAGAATTGGTATATTATGTTCTTTCTGATGATATGTTTTTTGCTTTGGAGCGAAAGGAAGAGATTAATTTGTATATAAAAGCTGCTTTTGAGAAAGCTAAGATTGAAATGGCATTCCCAACTCAGACGGTTTATCTTGAAAAGTAGACTACCATTTTTCTTGATTGCTTTTTAAACTGGCAGGAGTTTCTGTTTTGTTGTGATTCTCTAGAAGATTTAGTGATTCTGCCATTGCTTTGTATTCTATTGACTTTGGATGCATTCTTTCACTTTTTGCTGCTTCTGATATTGGCATGTATTTGTAATTTGGATTTGTTTTTTCTCGAAAATGTTTGTTGAATGCTGCTATGGCTTCGGTTTTTTGGCTGTATGGATGTAGCTCTGCGATTACAATTTTTGTGTTTGGATAGATTGCTTTTAATAATGTGATCAATTTTTCATGTTCGTGAATTCGTCTGGTTAATCTGGCTTTGTATAGTTTTTCTGTCATGATTTCTGTTTTGACTTGTATGCCTATATTTTGAGGTAAACCATTGATTCCCAGTCCTACAAGTGTGATTGTTTCTGGGGCTGGTTTTGCTTCGAAATATTTTCTGTTTTTTTCTACTACCCTTAGTGCTTGAAGGGCATTGAATCCGCCAAGCCCTATTGTTCCGGTTTTTTTAGACTTTTTTAATACGATATTTTCCAATTGCAAGGCTATACTGCTGCCAATTACTAAATTCTCTTGATTATCCCAAGTATTACACCATCCACTTGGTGCTATTCTCGGAGAAACAAATTCTTTTTCTATTCTATCTATTTCCCTTGGACTTGCTTTTGCTGCACGTGCTCCTATTTTTTTTGCTAATGTGTATACGCTTAGGAAATGTTTAATTCCTGCCTTTTGTCCTTTTTTATGTTTTTTAATTCTTGCTACTTGGGTTTTATATAGAACTTTGTTGTATTTTTCTGGGTTTTTTAAATATTCTTCTTCTATTTGTTTTAATGAAAATTTCCTATTTTCTTTCATTAATTTTAGAAATCGTAAATAATGTTTTGCTCCCCTATATCCTTCATGATGTACTAAATATGTTAATATTCCTTTTTTTGCTAGGTTTATATTTTTTGGAGGATTTAATTTTCTAACTTTTGATAAATTCCAAATTGTTGCAAACATCATTGCATATGGATCTCCTGTGCCTTTGTGTGTTTCCTTGATTAATATTTTTCCATTTCCATCTTTTGGTATATGATCCCAATCTTTACCCCATTTTTCACCAAATTCGCTTTTCCATCCATTCTTATTAGCTTCAGTAATAAAACCTCGCCAACTTTTAGTTAGAAATTGCCCAAGACCTCTGGCTGTTGATTTTTTACTTTTAATATCTATTTTCCATCCACTTTCAATATTTATGACTTCTCGTACTATTTCCCATGGCACATTGAAATGTTTACAAATTCTATGTGCATATTGTAATAAATCTTTTGTGTCTAGGTTTGTATCTGGATTTTTTTGGGTTAATTGTTTTTCTATATAATCATCTTTAAGAGATTTAGCTTGTTTGATTTCATCAATTCCTATGTCAATTGCTGATTTTCCGTATCTGAATTTCTTTGTAATACCATGTTTTTTTACATGTTCTCTGTAACGCTTTAAATTTCCTTCTGTTGTTTTGAGTTTATCGAGATAGTCTGATCGTTGCTTTTCTTGTTTAGGATTAGTTTCTTTGCCACTAATGATTCGGAATTTGTCATTTGAGAAAGTTGTGACATAATCACCTTCGTCATCTAAGAAGCAAGGTCTACCATTTGAGGTAAAACCTCTGTGTGCAATTATTGGTTTTCCGTTTTCTGTTGATTCTCCGTCTTTTAAAATTTCAATATATTCTATGTCTTCATCTATAAGTATGTCTCCAAGGCCAACGTCCATTTCATGGCTAATTTTTACATCTTTGTAGTTTAGGACATACCAACCTTCTGCATCTTTTGTTGTATACGCTGCCAATCTACGGGCTGTTTCTGTTTTAACTTTATTTATTCGACTTTCATCTGTGTTTTCTGGAAGGTTTTTTGTGAGTAAGGTTCTGTTGCTGCGTAGTTTTTTTATATCTACTTCTGCTAATTTTGAGATGTGATCATTCTTTGTTTTTAGTGCTTTTTCATAACGATCGTCTAGATGTGCTTGAAGTACGGTTGGGGATTTTTTTATGTTTATTACTTTTATTTTTGAGCCTAGTTTTATTTTTTCTTCTTTTGCCTGTCTAAAAAATTGTTTAAACAATTTTTCTCCATGTACTTCTGGTCCAAATATTGCTTTATAGATTTTGTTTTCAGCTTTTATTTCTATTTTTGTATTGTCTGGTTTTGTGATTATTAGAACTTTGTCTGTTTTTTCTACTTTAAGTTCGTTTAAGTTTATGTTGGCAAATTGCTCCATGAATGCACCAATTACCTTGTTGTTTATTTTTACTGTGTCGACATTACAAATAGTGTTTAACTCAAGTTTTTTATATATAGCTTCAATTAACTTTTGAAAACGAGGTTTTGGTGATAAATATTCTGATGATGGTTGTTGTATTTCAGTCATTCATGTTTGATTTAATCAATTAATTATACCAAAAAACAGCCTTTTCTTCAATAGACAAATTATGTTTTTTGAAAATGGGATTGATTTTTTTTTCTAGAAACTGAAGAATGGTTGCGACTTTGATTTGCCCGGGTGGTGGAATTGGTAGACACGCAGGACTTAAAATCCTGTTCTAGTAATAGAGTGCGGGTTC
>CAYORB010000014.1:0-9874 GCA_964406295.1 uncultured Candidatus Peribacteria bacterium
CACAGGATTAACCTAAACTTTACTGATTCTTTGGTTCAGAAGTATAGGGTGGGAGGGGTAAATGACTTAAACTGTTAACGAGCAGCAGAATGTGCCAAGATTGTTCATGTTTCGATTATGTGTATTCAATGTTCTAAATTCATAATATCCATACATAGCTTTATCAGATTGAAGATTGTCTTTCTCTGTAGTTTCTAACCATACAAATGCATCTTCAGTTTCCAAAAAGCCCATTTCCCAAATTTGTGTTTGATTATTGTGAGGTATTCTCTGTGTTTTGTCCTCTTTGACTTTTCCAAACTTTATGAAGCGCACACGGCTAGTTAAGGTTGCGCCACTTCCAATTGTCTTTACACATTCTAACGCTTGTTGGTAGGTCAAATTGTTAATGCTAGTGTTAGATGTGGGATTTTCAGGAATTCCATCGAATAAAAAATCTTCTCCATCAACTTCGGTTAAATAAAGAGTGAGACCAAGTTCTTCAATCTTTTGGAGGGAAGCAAGTTTTTCTGGATTTGCTAGTAGTTTTTCAACAAGTTTTCTTCGGTTTTCTATACTGCAATGAGTTCTATCACTTCTATCAAAACTGGACAAAAGTTTCTTCACGAAAGCATTTAGTTTTGGACTAAGGTCAAATTTATCTGGCTCTAGACCTAAAATTGCATTTATTTCATTTTCTCTATTTCCTTCCAATCCAGCACTTTCCGCTGTTCTTTTTAAAACAGCTAATACTCTGGCTTGATTAGCTTTTAGAATACGATTAATTGCAGGTGGGGTATCATGGTCTTCTAATAGAATTTTAATAATCTCAAGTTGTACTTCTGCCTTTTCGTTCATTGTAAGTGTAGTTGATTATTTTTAGAGTAAATTATAAAGGGTTTTATGAAACTGTCAACTCGACTTGCTTTTCAATCTCTTTTCCATTCCCGCCAATGACACCAGTAATATAAATAAAAACAATAGGTCATTTTTGTAAAAAGGTGTGTCTATCAGTCCGTGTATAAAAAAGTAGATCAAGATCCATGAGAAGACTGATTTCTTTCCTGTTAAAACCTGATAAATTATGAAAAACAAAAATATTAATCCTAAAATCCCATAATGAAATATGAATAGCAAAAATATATTATGTGGTTGTATAACGTTATAATCTAGAGGTGGTTTTCCTAGTACTTCATCTGCTGTTGCGATGTAATTTGCTTCGAATTGGCTTAGACCTTTTCCGAATGCAATTGTTTTCCAGTCTTTTAACATGTCAGCTGAGACAAGCCATATCTCGCCTCTTTCATCTAAACTGGAATACTCGGTTTGTATGGTTGGTAGGATTTTGTCGTAAAAAATCACAACACAGAGAAGGGTTGCGAATGCTATTAATATGCGTTTGTCTATTTTGCGGGAGTAATAAAATCCTATCACGACTGCGGACCCTCCTATAGCGCCCATTGACTTAGTTGCAACAATTAATAATCCAAGCATAAGAGCAAAAATCCATTTCCCTCTTAAAGCAAAAAATATAAAAAATGGAGCGAAATAATATCCTAAATAAACTGCTGCATCTAAAGGTCCAAGTAATCGTAGATCATGTGCGACATTAAAGCCTAATAAATTGTATGTTACTGAGAAGATTCCAAAAATAATTGCGCCTATTCCCATAATCTCAAAAGCCTCTTTTTGTTCTTTTTCCTTGTTAAATGTTTCTAAAAATATGCTACACAAGATTCCGGCAAAAAATAGAAATTTTATATGCCTTAGCAAGTCTATCTGACTCACGACATCATTCATTACAAGTGATATTCCGCTTAGGACAATCAAAACGCCCAAGACCCAATGACGTTTCCAATGAGGCCAACGTTTTTCTTTTATCATCATTCCAAGAAATGCTATGGAGTTTATTCCTATAATGATTTCCTGAAGATTGCTTGGGTAAGGACCGATGTTGAACCTGATTAAATAACTTTGTATAAAGAACAGGTTGATAAATAGCAGGTATTTGTTTAGTTTTTTCATATGTTGATTATAAAGGGTCGTGTCGAAAAAGGAAGAGGGGTTGGGACGAAGTTGGGTTTTCCTACTATAAATGTTCCCTATGATGGTGAAGAATCCGGTGTTTATGCTGGGCAGGTTTGGGTAGATGGGCTTTTGTATAAGGCGGCGATTCATCTTGGTCCGCGGCCTACCGTTGGGAACGATAAGTTTATATGTGAGGCTTTTTTATTGGATTGGCAGGGGGGAGAGTTGAGAGATAAGGGGGTGAAAGTTGTTTTGATTGAAAGGATTCGTGAAGTTGAGAAATTTGAAAATCTTGATGCTTTGAAGATACAAATCGTGAAAGATGTTGAATTAATAAAAAATCTGCTAAGATGAGTTTAATATGTTCCAATTATTGAAAAAAATCATTCCAGACAGGCATCCTTTGCGCCTCTTGTATCATAAAATCAAAGGAGTTACGGCTGCTGTGGTTTATGGTTTTCCGGCAAGCAAGATGATAGTTATAGGTGTAACAGGTACGAATGGTAAAACTACGACTACTAATCTTATTACCAATATTTTGAATAAAACCAATCATAAGGTTGGTATGACTTCGACTATTAATTTTCAGGTTGCTGATAAGCGTTGGGTGAATGATACAAAACAATCTACGGCTTCTCCTTTTAAGTTGCAGAAATTGCTGAGGGAGATGGTGAAAGCTGGTTGTAAATATGCTGTTGTTGAAGTTACTTCACATGCTATTACTCAATCGAGAGTTTTTGGTGTCAATTTTGATGTTGGTTTGGTTACTAATGTCACTTCTGATCATATTGAGTATCATGGAGGTTTTGATGAGTATCTAAATGCTAAAGGTGGGTTGTTTAGGAAAGTTTCTAAGGGAAAAAAGAAGTTTGGTGTTGATAAAGTTTTAGTTTCTAATGCGGATGATGAGCATTTTAAGTATTTTGATCAATTTGTTGCTGATAGAAAATTGACTTATGGTTTGAAAGCTGCGACGGTTTATGCTGAAAAAGTTGAGAAAAAGCCTGAAGGTTCCAGTTTTATTCTTCATGTTCCTAATCATGCCATGCCTGTGGAAGTTGGTATGCCAGGCGAATATAATATTTATAATTCTTTGGCGGCGGCGGCGGTTTGTATGGCGCTTGAGGTTCCCATGGAGGTGATTAAGGCTGGTTTGAAAGATAGTTCCTCAGTTGCTGGGCGATTTGAACATGTGGATGCTGGTCAAGATTATTCTGTTATTGTAGATTATGCGCATACACCTGATGCTCTTGAAAGTTTGTTTTCTCTTTATAGACGTTTGACTAATGGGAGATTGTTTGTAGTTTTTGGTGCTACTGGTGGAGGTCGTGATAAGGGGAAGCGTAAAAGGATGGGTGAGGTTGCGAATGAAAATGCTGATCAGATTTTTGTGACTAATGATGATCCATATACTGAGGATCAATGGGAAATTGTTGAGCAGGTATGTGAAGGTATTCCGCGTAAGGAGGGGCAGGGGCTTTGGAAAATACCAGATCGAAAGGAGGCTATTCGTTTGGCTCTTACTATGGCTCGAGCTGGTGATTCTGTTGTGGTTGCAGGTAAAGGTGCAGAAGAGGTTATGATGATTGATGGTAAAAGAATACCGTGGAGTGATAAACAGGTTATTACTGAGCTGTTGACTCGTAAGGTGGAGGTTGAGATTGGACCAAATGAGTGGGTTGAGCGAGCAAATGTTTGTATGAAATCATGATGAATGGATTTTTCTTTGTAGATAAGCAGAAAGGGGACACGTCTTTTGATGTTGTTAAGGATATTAGGCGTGCAACTTCTACTAAAAAGGTTGGGCATTCTGGTACGCTTGATCCTCTTGCGACGGGACTTCTTATTGTTGCGGTTGGTGAAGGGACTAAGTTTTTGGAGTATATGATTGCTTGCGACAAGGAATATGAGGTTGTGGCGAGGTTTGGGGCTGTGAGTGATACTTTTGATGCTGATGGCAGAATCACCGAATGTGATTCAAGTTCTGATTCTGTCGAAAGTGATTTAATACGGACAAAAATCCTGAAAATTATAAAAGATAATTTTTTGGGAAATATTTCTCAAATTCCGCCAAAATATTCTGCTTTGAAAATTGCAGGTCGTCGTGCTTGCGATATTATGAGGGCTGGTGGAGAGGTTGAAATGAAAACTAGGCAGGTTAAGATTTATAATTTTGAAATTATGGAATTTAATTGGCCTTTTGTGAAATTTAGAGTTAATTGTGGTTCAGGAACCTATATTCGTTCTTTGGTGCATGACTTAGGGCAGAAGCTTGGTTGTGGTGCTTATGTGCAAGAATTGAGACGTACTAAGGTTGGAAAATTTGATCTTGATGATGTGAGCGATGAAATTATTTGCTTGGAGGATGTTGGTTCTAAAGTTTTTGATCGTGTTGATTTAAGTGATGATGAATTTGAGGGATTGAAGAATGGCTGCTCCATGTTGAGTAAAAAAGTTGAACAAGGCTCGATATCTTTGGCTTTTTATAAGGCTAAAGTGTGCGGATTTTTGCTTGGCCTTCCTGGCGGTGAGATGAGGTTTAAAAAGAGAGTTTTTCAAATGACCTAATGTTTGATGATTGCTCAGATTAGCATTCTATGTAAAAATTCGTTTATGAATATTATTGAAATCGTTTCACAATTTTGGCAGCCGGCTGTTTTTTCTTTTGTTTTCTCCGTTGTGGCGGTTCTTGTTGCTTTGAAGTTTTTTCCTAGACTTGGATTGATGGATAGACCTCACCTTTATGGTCATAAAAGGTCTCCGATTCCTTATTATGGTGGTTTGATTTTGTTTTTTGTTTTTATGATTGCAACCCTTGTTTTTGTGCCTTTGTCGTCTCAATTGATTGGTTTGCTCATTGGTGCAGCTATGATTGCTATTCTTGGATTTTTGGATGATTTGTTTAATATAAGTCCTTTTGTTAGAATAATAGTGCAGTTTTTGGCAGCGTTGGTTTTGGTTTTTGTTAAAATTGGTGTTTTGTATATAAATCTTCCTTTTATTGGAATGGTGGAATTTAATTCCTTGTTATCGGCCGCTTTTACTGTGTTTTGGGTTTTAACTATTTTGAATACCATGAATTTTGTTGATGGTGTTAGTGGACTTAATAGTGGTGTTACTTTTGTTGCAGCTATGACGATTTTCTTTCTCAGTGTGAATCCTCTTTTGCATGCAGATTTAGCTTCTCAAGTGCCTGTGGCGACTTTGTCATTGATTTTGGGTATGACGGCTCTTGGTTTTCTTATTTTTGATTTCCCTAAGCCAAAGATTTTGATGGGGGATACAGGTAGTACTTTTTTTGGTTTTATGATAGCTGGTTTAGCTATTTTTTCTGGAGGAAAGGTGGCCACGGCTTTTTTGGTTTTAGGAATTCCGATTTTGGACATGCTATGGGTTGTTTTAAGGCGTATCTATAGGAGACAGAAATTTTGGAAGGGGGATATGAAACATCTTCACCATCGTTTGTTGGATTTGGGGTGGTCGGCGCAAAAGGTTGTTTTGATTTACCTTGCTGTTACTGCTGTACTTGGTACATCTGCTGTTTTTCTTGTTAGTAGCCAGCAAAAATTCTTTATGTTGATTGGACTTGGTGTTTTCATGTCTTTATTGGCAGCAGCTCTTGTTTTTGTTCCTAGAAGAGCTAAGTAATTTTGCTATTTCTGCTAAATGTTGTAGAATTCTATCTTCTATGGAATTTAACTCTGGTTGAAATGGCTGAAACTACTAGGTATGAAACTTCATTAAATCTATCTCTTGGAGATCAAAGAATTGTTAAATGTCTTGGTGCTTTGGATAAGATTTGTTCTTTTGTTGTGGGTGAAAGTATAAGAGGTAGGGTGAATGATGCTGTGAGAGTAGTTTATGACTGTGTTGGTGGGAAGGTTGATCAGGCAGCTAAAATTTTGGATACTTGTCGTGAAAATGAAGTTGAAACTGAGTTGTGCAATTCTGCCAATTTTATAGCGATGCCTTCATCTGAATGTTATTCAAGGTGGGTTGATATTGCTTCGTATTTGGGTGTTAAAATGAAGGTTTCGTTTGAAAGGTTAAGTGATTTGTATATTGATATTGATGCTGATTGGGATGAGGTTTTAAATGAAATTCATTGGGCTTATATGTGTCAGATTATGAATTGTTTATATGAGATAATTGTTAGGCATGATTATGAAAATAAAGGTGGTCTTAGTAAGGAAAGATGTTGGCAAATGTTTTGTAAAGCCTTCAATTTCCCCTCTTATTTACTCCATTATGTTAGATGTGATATAGATAAGAATTTTGATGCTTATTGGACTAGACTGGCTATTGACTCTGTTGCATTTATTGATTAATAGCAGTATAACTGATCTGCTATGGCTGATTATGTTGAAGAAATAAAGGCGAAGCTGGGTATTTATGAAGTTGTTTCTCAGTATGTGCAGTTGAAGAAAGCTGGTAGAAATTATAAGGGACTTTGTCCTTTTCATGGTGAGAATACGCCAAGTTTTGTTGTGAGTCCTGAAAAACAGATTTGCCATTGTTTTGGTTGTAACAAAGGTGGGGATATTTTTACTTTTGTGCAGGATTTGGAAGGTGTGTCTTTTCCTGAGGCTTTGGAGGTATTGGCTGATAGGGCTGGTGTTCAGATAGATAAAACTCAGATGAAAAAAACTGGTGTTAGTAAATCAATTAAAGATGAATATTTTAAGGCTAATGATTTGGCTTGTGAGTTTTTTGAAAAGGAATTGCATACTACTAGTGATGGTAAAAAAGTGATTGAATATTTGAAAAAACGAGGGCTTAACGATCAAACGATTAAAGATTTTAAAATTGGTTTTGCACCTGATAGTTATGATTCTCTATATCCTTATCTTCTAGAAAAAGGTGTTCATAGGGATGTTTTATTGAAATCTGGTTTGGCTGCTAATAAAAACCTAGCTGATGAAAAAATTTACGATAAATATAGAGGGCGTTTAATTTTTCCTATTTGGGATTATCTTGGGCGTATTGCTGGTTTTGGTGGAAGGGCTTTGAAGAAAGAACAGATGCCGAAATATTTAAATTCACCTGAAAACCCTGTTTATAATAAAAGTCAGATTTTATTTGGGCTTTCTCATGCTAAAAAAGCTATTAAAGAGAAGGGGGATGTGGTTTTGGTTGAGGGATATTTTGATGTTATTTTGCCTCATCAAATTGGTGTGAAAAATGTTGTAGCGACTTCAGGAACTGCTCTTACTCCTGAACATGTACGCTTGGTAAAAAGATTGACTGACAAGGTTGTGATGTCTTTTGATACTGATAGTGCTGGGTTTGAGGCGACGAAGAGATCATATTTTCTTTTGACTGAGCAAAAATTATCTGTAAAAACTGTTATTGGTTTGAGTGGTAAGGATCCTGCTGATTTTGTGAGAGCAAATGGGGATTTGGAAAAAGTTGTGCATGATGCTGTGGATTTTGTGAGTTTTTTTATTGATAGGCTTTTAAATCAGTATGATAAAGATGATTTGGAAGGACGTAAGAAGATTATTTCTGAGCTTTTACCTTGTTATAAGAAAATGTCTCCTACTACTCGTGATTTTTTTGTTCGTGAACTTTCTTCAAAATTAAATGTTAGTGAAAGGTATATTTATGATGAAATTGAATATTTTAAGCTGCCAATACTACATCCTGCACGTACTGCGAATATTGGAATCCTTAATTCTTCTAAATTATCACCTATGAAAAAATTACTTGGGATTTTTTTGGAATTTCCTGGATTGTTTCATTCAGAGTTGAATTTATTTTCTAAAAATGATGAACTTGAAGCTATTTACAAGGCCTTGGTGTCTCAGTATAATTCGTCTCGAGAAAATTCTAAGACTTGGGATTTTAAAGGGTCGGTTTTGGCTGATGATAAGGCGAAAATAGACGTAATGAGATTGTCTGTTGAAGAAGAGTATGATGGTTTTACAGAGAAAGCTTTGCAAGTTGAAGTTGAAAAACTGATTGACAGTTTGCGAAAAGGACGTGAAATGAGTGAAAGAGAGCTTGTCCTTTCTCAGATAGCAGAGACTGAAAAAACAGGGGATACCGCAAGATCCTTGGAATTACTCAAAAAATTGCAAAATTTGCGTTCGAATTAAATTACAAATTACTCACGTTTAAATATGGCTAGAACTACTAAGTTTATTACACATCCAACTGAGGAACAGCTGGATAAATTTCCAAAGGCGGTACGTGGTTTGATTAAGAAAGGTAAGCAACAGGGGTTTGTAACTCATAAGGAGTTGATGAAGGCTATACCTAATATTGAAACGGATCTTATTCTTTTGGATGAGATTTATGGTTTGTTTATGGATCTTGGGATTGAGGTGCTTGATACTTCAGATACTTTGGTTTTTGGTGAGCAGGAGGAGGAGGTTGATACTTCTAAAAAAGGTGCTAAAAAAACTGCTAAGAAGGATGAGAAAAATGCTAAAAGATTGACTGTTACAGAACGAAAGGATAAGAAAAAGAAAAAAGAGATGGAGTATAGAGAGATTGCAAATGATTCTATACGTTTATATTTATGTGAAATTGGTAAGGTTGATCTTTTAAGTGCGAAAGAGGAGGTTGATTTGGCTAGAAGAATTGAAAAGGGTGATCAGTCTGCGAAATCAAAGCTGGCTGAAGCTAATCTTCGTTTGGTGGTAAGTATTGCTAAGAAATATATAGGACGTGGTCTTTCTTTTTTGGATTTGATCCAAGAGGGGAATATTGGTTTATTTAGAGCGGTTGAAAAGTTTGATCCAAATCGTGGGTTTAAGTTTTCAACCTATGCTACTTGGTGGATTCGTCAGGCTATTACTAGGGCTATTGCTGATCAAGCTAGAACTATTAGGATTCCTGTTCACATGGTTGAAACTATAAATAAACTTACTCATGCGCAGAGGCGTTTGGTGCAAGAGCTTGGTAGAGAGCCTTTAATTGAGGAATTGGCAGCTGAGATGGATATGGAGGTCAAAAAAGTTAGGCATATTTTGAAGATTTCTCAAGATATTGTTTCGCTTGAGGCTCCTGTAGGTACAGAAGAAGATAGTAAGTTGGGTGATTTTATAGAGGATAGTGATGCTTTATCGCCTGCGGATTCTACGAATAGACAATTGATCAAAGAAAATATTCATGAAATGCTTCAGTATCTTTCACCTAGAGAAAGAAAGATTATTGAAATGCGATTTGGTTTAAAAGATGGTGTTGGTCATACTTTGGAAGAAGTTGGTCAAGAATTTCATGTTACGAGAGAACGTATTCGTCAGATTGAAGCAAAGGTTTTGCAGAAATTGAAGGAACACCCTACTAGTGTGAAGATTCGTCCTCACTAATTTTATAAATAAGTAATTAATAAATTTGAAATGACTAAAAAATTGAAGACAGATGATGATTTGTTAGCTGATGATGGTGAGAAAGCCATTTTGGTTACCAAGGAAGGATTGGTGAAATTAAAGGAAGAGCTTAAGCATTTGAAAAATGTTAAAAGAAAAGAGGTTGCAGCTAGAATTAAGGAGGCTATTTCTTACGGAGATCTTTCGGAAAATTCTGAGTATGAGGAAGCTAAGAATGAACAAGCTTTTGTGGAAGGGCAGATTCTTGAGCTTGAAAGCAAGGTTAAGCATGCAAAGATTATTTCAGATAAGCATACGGCAAAAACTGTTCAAATTGGTAGTACTGTTCATCTTGTGAATATGAGTAAGGCAAATAAAGAAAAGGAAGTTTATACCATTGTTGGTTCTACTGAGGCGGATCCTTTTGAAGCTAAAATTTCAAATGAATCTCCTGTTGGAGCTGCTCTTTTAGACAAAGCAAAAGGCGACAAGGTAAAAGTTATGACGCCTTCTGGATCTATTGAGTATAAACTTGAGAAAATAGATTAAGC